>URSG01000005.1 GCA_900550565.1 uncultured Rickettsiales bacterium
CCTATTCCTGCCTGCGCAGGAATGACAAGTTTTTAAGTTTTTTATTCTAAAACTATATCACTCTGTCACTTTATCACTCTCTCACTTAAAAAAACGCCCCGGTGGGGCGTTTTTTTTATTCAATGCTGGTGGTGATTATGTCACCGTATTCGCCGGCCTCGTCGCCACCGACATAACAGTTGATATGACGGCCAACGTTATTCATCCATTCTTCGTATGCGGCCTTTTGCGCAGCATCCAGGCTGGATTTCTGGATATCGCCAACCAATTTATTTACCAGGATTCCGCCGGCAACACTGCCCACAACCGTGCCAATGGATGTGCCCAACAATGTATTGTTTTTCTTTTTGTCATCATTGTTGTCGTTGCTGTCTTTTTTATTACTGCACGACAAAGACAGATCTCTCATGGCCGTGCTTAACTCGGAAGATTCATTACTGTAATCGCTTGTTTTTCTACTAAGTGCGTCAACTTTACTTGCTGCTACAGTGGTATCTAAATCCAATCTGCTGGCTGCGACTATTGCCTCGTTAGCCGCAGTAATTTGTGCATCTTTGCTGATGCCCGAAGTCATAGCAGTTTTGGCTCTGTCTTCACAGATTTTGATAAATCTTTCTGTGTTCGTATCCTTGTTGCTGTTCAAGCCTGTCAGACTGCCCAGAACATTACCCTTTTGGATACTGTTGCCCAATGCGCCACCGCCAACACCGAATCCGATTGTCCCCAGCGCGGTCAACCAACCACGTGTTCTGGACTGAGATGCGGCCTTGCCTGCGGTTGCGTCGTCCGCAACTGCGTTGGCAATTTCTTCCAGTGCGCTGCTGGGTATCCAACTGCCACAGGTGAAACTGTCACCGACGGCAAAGTATGCAACGGACCAATCTGTACCTTTTCTGATTGCGTCTTGGATACGTTTGTCGTCAGATTGCAATGTCACACGCACGCGACAGAACGAACCATACAAATCATTGCTGGCTGCGAACTGGCTGGGCTTTAAGCCATTGACCGAATAGTTCTTGGGAACTTTGTTTGATTTCAGTTTTGCCCACATATACGTACTGCCGGTGTCGCGGTTGCCCAACACACCGCCCGCGTTACTGGCCATACACAGATTCTGTTCCTTGGTCAATTTGGCGTTATATTTCGCCTGGGCTTCTTTTTCAATGTCATAGATTAAATCTTTGAACAATGACGATGCCGCCTGGGATTGCAGATATGTTGTATATGAAACCATCACAGGTGTATCAAACACGTTGCCATTGCTGTCAACAGTGTTGCATGTTCCCTGGTCACCGTTTTTGGCACTGCACAGTGCATTGCCGTTTTCATCGTACGCCTGGACGTTTTCGGTATCCGCGGTCACTGCGGTTGCACTGCCGGCATCAATCCAGCCACCACGCACAGTGGACGCATTGCCCCACGAACCTGCGCCAGACTGTTCGCTGGCCAGTTTCAGTTTGTTTTGTTCAATCGCCAAATGCTGTTCACACACAGACGCATTTTTAACAGTGTCCAGACACAGACCCAATACAACCGTGTAATCCAGAACACCGCCGACCTTGTTCATTGATTTGTCAAATGAACTGTCGCCCGTGCTGGTCAGGTTGGAATAAATATCCGTTCTGTTGCGATAGCAATTTACATAATCTGTGCCACACATAGATTTTACGCAACTGGTTGCGACAGCCTGGCACTGTTTTTTCATCTGGGCGATGGCGGCATCGTTATAAGAATTCGCCAACGACGCATTTAACGCCGCCACAACGCCGATTGGATCGGTCGCGCCTGTTTCATATTCTGGGAACAAGATGTCAAACGCATCATTGTTTATATACGAATATGAATATGACCCGGTCGCATTTGGATTCAATGCCGAATATTTACAATACAGGTCTGTATTCACAACCGCCGCGCATCCAGTTTTGATTTCTTTATAACTGGCCGCGTTGTTGATTGATTTATCCTTGGCACCAAATACCTGGGAATAACAGGCCGCGCCATTACCGCCGCCACATACGCGCATTGCACAGGTCTTGATTGTTTCTGTACATTTTGATTTGGCCTTGGTATCAAATTTATCAACCAGGTCGGCAATCTTGGCCTTCATCGCAGTGTTCATACGGGCAGAATATGCTTCGTCATAAACTTCTTCTTGGTTATCTGCATCTTTTAATTGGGACGCCGTCGGCATTGCCCCATTGCCCAAGAACGTTGCATAGCAATATTTATTAGAACCGATGGTATCCATACAAGAATTCTTGATATATGCCGCGATTGCAGAACTGCTGATGTTATCCGAAACCGTGATTGCTGCGCCAGCGGTCGCATCAGCGTTGCCGGCATTGATATCCGCCACCAACTGGGCCGTCTGGGTTGACGCATTTTCATAGCATTTATATGGATTTGTCGCGCACGCATTTAATATACACTGGTCAACAACCTTGTAGCAGGTGGATACCGCGTTGATTGCGGCCAGGGACGCGCCCTCGGCAATCATTTCGCCAATACGGCTGGTTGCAGATGGGGACACAGATGTATTTGTTGAACCAAACAGTTCAATTTTGCCATCTGATTGGCAACGTGCCAATGTTGAATCACAATACACCATCTGTTTTCTGAATTCCGCGTTTGTTGTGCATAATTCAAAATCCGCACCGCAAACGTTATCTTTCTTTAAGCACGATGTATAACGTTTCACGCACGTTGATGTGTCGTATTTATTGGAAATTGCCGCACCGATAATCAACTGGCCCAAGACACTGCCGTCGGTTGGGTATGTGTAATCTGTGACCTCGCCATGGGTGTTTTTAGTCGCAACATTGGACAGCGCGGTTGTATTGGACGTTCCAAACAAACTGTTTATCCCAGATGCGTTGCACTGGGCCAATGTGGACAGACATTGTGGCATTTTGCCGTGGAACAAAACGCGCGTTGTGCATTCTTCAAAATTTGAACCGCACACATCGCCCCCTTTCAGGCACGCAGTGTACGCATCAATGCATTCGGCATTTGCCAACAAGTTGGATGTTGTTGTCGTTGTGCCAGAAATTACCCCGGCCGATGTCGTCATCGTCGGCATACGACGCATCGCATTACCGATTATGCTAGGGCGCGCGGTGACCGCAAAAGCCGCCGATGTGCACGCCAAAACGGCAACAAAACTGATAGATTTATTCAGAAAACTCATCCTGTCCACTCCATTATTTATGATTTATTATATCACAAAATATGGCACTGATAAAGGAAAAATCTGTGAAATCACAGTAAAATAAACAGGGGCCTGCGCCCCCAATTTTTATCCCAATTCGTCCAAAATGCACCGCAAAGTTTCCATATCATCGGGCAAATGCGACTTGAAATGCATACGCACCCCGGTGACCGGGTGGGTAAATTCCAAGTATTCAGCGTGCAACATCTGGCCATTGTGGGTCTTTAAGAAATCCAGCAATTCGCCGTCACGAACTGACGCCAGGCGATTTGCCCCACGGCCATAGACCGGGTCACACAAAACCGGAAATCCGTGCGCCGACAAATGAACGCGTATCTGGTGCGTGCGCCCCGTCAGCAAATTGCAACGCAACGCCGCACAGCCGGCGCGTGGCCAAACCGACATAACCGTCACCTGGGTATGGGCCGGTTTTCCCCCAGATTTTACCATTGTCATTTTCTGGCGATTACGGGACGAACGGGCGATATTCCCCGTTATGTCTGCGCCGTCCCAATTCGGCACGCCCCACACAAACGCAACATAGCGACGAATTAAATCGTGACTGGAAAATATTTTAACCAATCCACGAAATGCCGCATCTGATTTGGCAAAGACCATAACGCCACTGGTATCTTTGTCCAGACGATGAACAACCCCCGGACGCGTTGCGCCACCCAACAGCGATAAATTACAGTGCGCCAAAATATTCTGAACCAGTGTTCCCGTTTTGTTCCCGACCGACGGATACATCACCACGCCACGTGGTTTATTGATGACGATAATATCATCGTCTTCGTATAAAATATCTAAATCAAAATCAGACGATATGTTCTCGGCGGCAACGTCTGTCACGGATGCCGGAATTTCAACCGTGATTTTATCCCCCAATCGCAGACGCGTTGCACTGCGCGTGGCGGCCCCGTTCAGGGTTATGTTAAAACGCTGAATCTCGCTGCGGGAAAAATCAGACATATTGGTTGCTAAAAATTTGTCCAGGCGCATACCAACGGACGCTTCATCTGTAATAAACTCTCGCATTTCAAACATACACAAAACCTATTTATATTCAGACCAATCGGGGCCAACACTGCACCGCGACAAATCAATCGTCAAATCACGCGTGCGCCCATCAACAGGACACGTCAATATCCCTGTGGTTGCCGCCTGGTCTGCGTCACGGGTGGCATTACGATACGCAAAATGAATTTCCGTCGGCGCGGCAACACACGCAATTTGCAATGTGCCGTCACTCTTGCCATTTGGGCCCAACCATACACGCACCCCATACCCCAGACCATAACACGGAAACGCGTCCAGGTAATACAAAACCAACCCCTGGCGTCCAATCAATTTTGAATCAGGACGAAACGTCGCACTGTATTGATTCAGGTTCAAACCGGTCACCGCCTGCCAATCTGTGCTGGTTGAAAAAACACTGACGCGTTTTACAACCGGCGTATCGTCTGCGATACACGGTGCCGACAAAACCATTGCAAATATTGCAGATACTATTTTTTTCATTTCGCAGTCCCCCCTGTGGCCAGACGCACAGACACGCGTCGCACCCCTGTCGGGGATATTGACATCGTGTATGAAAACTGGCTGTGGCCACCAGCGTCCAGTAATGTCGCCGTCGGCATAAATTTCTGTTGCGCGATAATATTGTCGTGCGCGTCATACGCAATTACAATTAAATCGGGCACGCCGTAAATTTCATCAGATACATTTTCAACAACGCCGTCCACCATCAGGCGCGCGTTGCCGGCATCATCTGTGCCTGCGCGCACCGCAGTTGCACGCGCAATCAACGGTTCGGCCGCCGCGTCAATTTTCTGGCGTGCGACAACGGCAATCGTGAACACAATCGCCGACAGCAACGCACACAAAGACGCCAAAAATACCATCAACGGCCCACGACGATGTTGACGTGGCGGAACCCAGGTATGCCCACAAACAATGCACTTGACCGGGCCTGTCGGCGGAAATTGACCAGAATATTCTGTTTTGCAAAAATCACATTTTATTTTCATAATTTTTTTATACCACAAATTATTACAAATTCAACTGGCTATATTTCGCACTGACGCGCGTCTGGATTTCGCGCAGCGCGTTCATATAATCTGCAACAGTGGCGTTTTTATTCGTTGCCACAGGCGCAAACAACTGGTACGACACAGTATTACTGCGCGTGTCGCGCGCCGCATACGCCGCCATAATGTTCAGATTTTTCAAAATCGCGTCCATAAAGTGCGCCTTGCCGTCACTGACGTCCCAGTAATAATTGGAATTCACAGAATCTTCTATGCGTTTGCTGACAATCAGGCGTGGCGTTATTGAACCGTCAAAACCAACCGTCACATACATCGCCTTGATATGCCCACCCGTCATATCTATGGAATCATTGACGTGCAACAGTGCGGCCTTGCCACTGTCGCTGATTGACAGACCGGCCAACGTCAAATTTGTCACCCATAAATCAGAAACACTGAACGATGAAAATTTGCCAACATCAGATAATTTCAATCCGCCCGTGATATTCATTGAACGCGAATCTGATGACAATGTTCCAGACACAGTCGCATTTTTTACATCAAAACCACCGTCAATCATCGGTCGCGATTGAAATATTAAATTGTTTGCAACCGCGCGACCAGCCGTCAACCCTGTATCCATCGTCGCAGACGTGCCGTTAAAAAACGTAATATTTTTTATATCGTGATTGCCCAGGTTTAATCCCGTCTGCATTGTTGCGTCACGCGCGTCCCCCGATGGAACACGCCACAAATACAACGCATTATCCCGATTTACCGGCGTTGTCGCGACAATTCCATCGGTCGCAGTAATGCCTAAATCAATATTATCTGCGCGAAAAGAATTAAATGCCCCGTATGTCCGCGACGCATCAATAAAACCGATTTGTCCGCCACCTGTTGATACGATTTCGCGCGTGCGCATCGGACTTATATCAGAATCAGACATAACAACAACACCCTGTAATGTTGATTTGCCACCACTGGGCGCGTTCTTTATAATTCGCAACTGGTATTTACGTTTTGTGTCGTCAATGTTTTTGTTCAAACCAAAGTCATACAAATCAGACATTTCTATGCGCGTAATATTTCGTCCAACTGTGCGCAACAGTTGTTCGCGATTGGCAACGATATAGCGTTCTAATGCCGTCTGGATATTTTCCATTTCGCTGGCAATAACGATATTTTGCGCACGCGTGATTGCGCGACTTTGATACTGAAATAAAAACGGAATTATCATTGCCGCCAGCGCAACCGTCAGCAACAATTCCACCAGCATTCCGCCACGCTGGGTACCTGTAAATAAAATCCGTTTTGTTTTTATCATTACTGCACGTCCTTTGGTGGAACAGATTTCCACCCTGATTGCATCAGTGGCCCAAACGCATTACGCGATGGCGCACCTGGGATTGTTGCACGTTCAAATGTCAGTGCGTTAAACGATGGTGGCACCGTTGACGGAAATGTCCACGCGCCTATTTTCAGTGGCGCATTTGTAGACATCAACAATTCGCCAGAAATTGTTAAACCAAAATTTTCAAAAAACGTCATTTCTGTTGCAGAAACATACGGCGTTTTAACCGTGTTCGCAGATACCCCGGCAAAACCACTGACGGTCAACGCAGAATTTGATTTTAATATAAAATCCTTGGCCACATTTACAGATTTAGTGACCGACGCACGATCTGTGACAATGCGCCCATGGGTTGTATATGACGCGCCATTCAAATTATTTGCCGTAATATTACGAAATCCGGTGACATCGCCCGTCACACGCATCGCGCCAATATCTGCACTGGTCGCGTTCATATTTGCGCCATCTGGGAAAAACACAGTTGTCGCCGACAAATCCTGGACATTTGCAAACATTGCAGCCGCGTTTTTAATCCGCGCAGATTTTGCCACCATCGTGGCGATGTTAAATATGCTGTTTCCGCCCATATTCAAATCACGTTGCATAACATTTAAATCTTCGTCATCTGACGATGTGCGATGCAGATATTTTGATGTATCAATTCCGGCAATATCACGCGTCACCCGATAAATCAGTTGTCCCGGCTGGAAATCAGGCGCAGACACTGCCCACGACGCCCCATACGCAACCCCATCATCAGACACCACCGCCGCGTCCATACCAATATGACGCGCAACGCGCATTGTCCGAATCGGTTTCAGCCCGGTATCAAACGCCAAATAAACATCGGTTATTGTTGCGCCACTGACGGCATACTTGTCTATGAATCCGGCCGTGGCCACACCAGATATTTCTGACAACTCGTCATCGGCCAATTTTATCTGGGCAACGTCGGGCCACCTGTCCTGGTTTGCGCGAACATAGTTCAGCACATTGCCACGCAATGCAATTATATTACGCGCCAACGCCATATCACGAACATTATCTGTGGCGTCTGTGATTTGCGTGTATAAAAACGGCGAGACAATCGCAACAATCGCCATTGCCAATATAACCTCGGTCATACTGGTACCACGCGTGGCATCGGAAAATATTTTCGTCCTAGTCACAGTTGCCCCCACCATTTAACAAGCATTGTTTTATATCAATACGCTGTTCCAGACGTTGCCAAAAATAATACTGGCATACAATATACTGGGCCAATGATTTTTGATTATATACGCCGTCCAGTCTGTCAACAATACTTTTGCAATCGGTTGTATCGCCGTTGTCTGCGTCTGGATTACTGATAACGCTGATTGCGTTGTTATCAATCCCAGAAATCAAAACATCTGGCAACACAGATGTCCCGCCCGGACGAATATCCAAAACAACGTCCCCAGATTCACCTTTTAACAACGCGTCAGACGTCTGGTCGCGCATAGTTATATTTGCCGCCGCAATTTTTGCGACACTGATACCACTGTTTGTAGAATATTCCAATGAATCAGAATTGATATACACGTCCTGGCCACGCGACGCGTTCAAGAACGAATTTATTTCCAGACGTTCAACCGAAAAACTGATTTTATTCGTGACAACATTACCGCGCACATTCCAATCCAGCGGCCCGGCAAAACCTGTGCGCCCGGCCGTCATTGCAAAATCATATACCGACGCCGTGTCTGCTGTGAAATTTCCTGCGTCACCAAACGCCGAAATCGTCCTGGCGTCCAATGTGCCCAACTGCAATTCACCCTTGGTCACAGATAACGCGGCCGCGCCATCACTGTTTTGAAATATCGCCTTGTCAGATGTGATTTTTTTAATTGTATTTTTACTTTTGCGTCCATTTTCCACGCCAAACAATGTCAACGATGTAAATTCGCCTGTTTCAAATTCGCCCGATTGCATACGCGCATCGGCCACATTATCCAGGTTATTTTCCCCCATATCTAAATCTGATAAAAATGCCCCAGAATCTAAATCTGAATCATTGCGCCGAACAACATCAGAATACACATCGTCCAGCGCAATTCCAACCAATAACGCGCCGTCTGCGCTGCCTGCATAGAAACCAATGCGACGAACCATTTCAGCAATCTGGGTATCAGATAAATTTCCACCTGTCATTTTCAAATACGCCGACACAGATTCAGAATCACGATTTATAACCAACGAAATATCCTGGTCCAACGCAGTATGCGGAACAAACCCCAGGGGCAAACCATACGATTCCAATGTATCAGAAAATTTATCGCCCGATAAGACTGTTTCATTATACGGCAACTTTGTCGCATTTTCGCGAATATAAATTCGCGCAGCCGTCGCCGCCACATCAATCTGTCGCGTTGCAGAATACATCTGGGCCGACATATCGCGCGCCGCCATACGGCGCACAAAAAACGGCATAAACGCAAACACACACGTCAACGCCAACAACGCCTGCAACAGAAAATTTCCACTTTGATTTCGCGGCACGATTTAATGCCCCCTCCTACACTGGCCCAGGATAGCAACTGAAAAAAAATATTGCAATCAGTTTTAAGATGCTTTAATATCAAAACTGTTTAAGCAGTGGCAACAGTCCGAGATTGTATTGTTGTCTGAATTTATTTCCTGAAACACAAGTAATAGAAATGCAAAACAAAAAAAACCAGTCATCTGTTGGAATGATGATTCAACGCTGTCATAAATGGCGTCAGAAAAGAAAACAATACCTGGACCAGGCGCGTCAAACGTCCGATGAAATTGAACGCGAACGTTTATTACAGGCCGCCGAACACTATGGCCGTATTGTTGCCGCCGAACAGGGTAAAATTGATTCAACACGCACACCTGCGGACAAGGTTGCAGCGTCTGATATCGCCGGCGAAGATAACGGCACAGCCGATGACGAAGATATGGCGTTGCCAGATTTTATCCAACAAATTTAAGATAAATTCGCTGTGTTTTATTGTTGAAATTTAACCCTGTTTTGCTATGCTGGACGCAAAAGGAAGTTTGGCATGGACAGCAATTACACAGTATTGGCGCGCAAATACCGCAGCCAAGATTTTCAATCCCTGATTGGCCAGGACGTTCTTGTAAAAACATTAACAACGGCGATAAACACCGGGCGCATTGCGCACGCCTATGTTTTCACAGGCATTCGTGGCACCGGAAAAACCAGCACCGCACGTATTTTGGCCAAGGCATTAAATTGCCTGTCGTCTGATGGGCCAACGGCACAACCGTGTGGGGTGTGTGAAAACTGTCGCGCAATCGCCGCTGGCCAACACATTGATGTTATGGAAATTGACGCCGCGTCACACACAGGTGTTGATAACATACGTGACATATTGGACGCGGCACAATACCGCCCAACAAATGGCCGATACAAGGTTTATATTATTGACGAAGTTCACATGTTATCACCGGCGGCGTTTAATGCGCTGTTGAAAACACTGGAAGAACCACCTGCACACGTAATCTTTATCCTGGCGACAACCGAAATCAGAAAAATACCGGTCACTATTTTATCCCGGTGCCAGCGTTTTGACCTGGTGCGTGTGCCGGTTGAAACATTAAAGAAGCATTTCGCGTGGATTGCGTCCCAGGAAAAAATTGAATTGTCTGACGCGGCAAACGAATTATTGGCGCGCGCCGCCGACGGTTCAGTGCGTGACGGTCTGTCCCTGATGGACCAGGCGATTGCCCAAACCGGTGGCCACGTGGACGAGGCATCGGTCTTGGCAATGTTAAAACGCACAGACCGTGGCACAATTGTTGATTTTATGAACATATTGCTGTCGGGCGACACGGCGGCTGCATTGGACAAATTAGACCAGATTTACACCAATGGTGCTGATTTATCAATGTTGCTGACCGATATGATGGAATGGACACATTGGGCAACACGTATGCACCCTGCGTTGCACGCAGGCGACGTGACGACATCGCCATACACCGCTGACCAGCGCGAACAAATTCGCGAAATAAACACCCGAATTTCATTAAACACCCTGTCCCGTATATGGCAGGTTATGGTGGCGGCTGTGCCAGAAATGCAGGCGGCCGGCAATCCGAAACAGTGTTTTGATATGTTGGTTGTGCGCCTGATGCATATTGCCGATATGCCACAAATTTCAGAACTGATAAAGCGTCAGACGCCCGCAACCCTTGGGGCGACCGCGCCAAAACCTGCGCCCAGCCAAAAGCCAAAATTTATAACAATCACATCACCTGATGAATTGGGCGCGGCACTGCACGATTCCAAGGAAATATTGTTGTATTCTTATTACACCAGCAATATTGAAATTGTTGATTTTTCAGACGGGAACATAAAGTATTTTGACCGTGGCAATGACACCAGTTTTGCTGGACGTCTGGCCGTATGGTTGCAGGATAAAACCGGACACACCTGGACATTATCACGCCAGGAACAATCACAACACAACCCGACGGTCGCCGAACAAAAACAGGCCGCCCTGGAATCAGACCCATTGGTCGCCAGTGCAATGGATTTATTTGAAGGCGCAGAAATTGTCGGCACAAAATAAGGTGAAAAATATGAAATATGAATCGGGACGTTCGTTGATAGAGGTTATAGGTGTTCTGGCAATCACAGGAATTATGACGGCCGCGGCACTGGGGACATATAAAATGGTGCGCAACAATCAAACGCGCCACATCGCAAACGCAACATTGCAAGAAATTGCAAAAAACACAAAACTGTTGCTGGAAATGCGCGGTGATTATACCGGCGTGTCGGTTGACTATTTGGTAAAATCTGGCGCAATCAAGACAGACGCTGCACCAATCGGTGGGGCGGATTGGTCGGTCACATCGTCGTCTGATGGAAAAACATTTTCAATCAACCTGGTGGAACTGACGCGCAGCGAATGTGAATATTTCGTGACGGCAACCCCAACGTGGGCGACGTCAATGTTGGTCAACGGATATGAATCTGACCCTGATACGCGGTGTATGTCATCATCGTCAAACCAGATTTCGTTTATCATAGAATAAATGCGTTATGTATTAAAAATCTTTGGCACAATATCAACTATCGCACTGTGTGCGTGTATGGCGTATCACAGCCCGGCACGCGAAACCTGGGGCAACTATTTACGTGGGGCCAGTTTTTCTGATATGACCGAACCGGCACGTGTGGCCAAACGGCCTGTGTATCTGGGCGCAGGGGGAAAATTGATTTTATCTGAAAATGTGCCACCTGCATTAGAATACGGCGATAAAAGCACCACTGATAACGCGATTGTTTTACAGTATATGTCCAATCTGGAATTCGCGTTATATGACGCGTTGCGTAAACCAGGAATTTCTGTCCAGCGCGCCGGCACAGACGTTGTTGTAATATTGGTACGCGACGCGATTATGGAACTGAATGTTCCAGACATTTCTGCCACTGGCGACGACACATTGCGCACCATTGCCCAGATACTGAATAAATACGATGCGACATTTATTGAAATCGCAGGATACACCGACGCAATGAACGCGACCCAGGCGCGCGCCCTGTCCATGGATATGGCAGAACGCGTTGGCGTTTATTTTGCCCAACATAAAATCAGCACTGCGCGTATGTTTATCGTTGCCCGTGGCGCGTCCCGTCCAATCGCCGCCCAAGATGACGTTGGTCGTCTGACGAATCGTCGGGTTGAAATTCGCATTGCGCCGGCGCGATAACTTTCCCTTTTAATTTAAAAATTTTGTTGCTATACTGCGACCATAATTAAAACAAAGGATGGAAAAATATGGCAAACACAACAAAAACACCTGTCAATCCAGCACAAAAGAAATATGTTCGCACTGGCATTATCGCGGCTGTGGTTATCGCAGTTGCGGCATTGGGCATCTGGGGCATCAGCGCGATGCGCGGTGGTGTCACCACAGAACAGGCATTGGCCGACGTGACGACCCAGGCCGCCAGTGGCGCAGATTTACGTATTGCGGTTATCCGTATGGACGCAATCCAGGCAAATGCAGACGCATTGAAATCTTTGCGCAAACAAAAAGAATCGTACGAGGCGAAACTGCGCGATGAATTGACCAAAGAACAAAAGGCACTGGAAAAAGAAAAGGCCGAAATTGAAAAGTCCCAGGACGTTCTGTCGCGTGACGCATTGCAACGCCGTGTTGTTGACTATCAAAACCGCGTGACTAAACTGCAACGCGATTTGGCTGACCGTGCCCAGGGAATAGAAGAATCTTTCCAAAAGGCATTGGCCGAAGTTCAAACGAAACACCTGGACCCAATCATAGAAGGCGTAATTGCCAAAAAGAATCTGTCATTGGTGATTGACGGTCGTTTTGCACGCACAGGAAACAATGTTGAAAACCTGGACATCACAGACGAAGTTATCGGGGCATTGAACAAAAAAGTATCCAGTGTAAAAATGGAAAAACCACGCGGATTCTAAAAAAAACAACAAACGGGGCGTTGCCCCGTTTTTTTATTTTCGTATTGCAATATTGTCCAGGAATAACTTCCTGGATTTTTACCATTTAAATATTGCACTTTGTTGTTTTTCGCGTATAATCGCGGTATGTTTAACTTTCTAAGATCTTTGCTGGGGCCGGCGGCAAACAAAACAACAGCCGGCGCGTTGGCCGAAAAATTCGGTCTGGAATTACGTGGGGACGCAAACGCCCCTGTGCGTGGCGTTGCGCCAATCGCAGATGCACGTCCGGGACAACTGGCGTTCTATTCAACGGAACGAAACAGTGCGGCGTTTAAAATTCTGCCGATTGATGTGTTAAAGAACACGCGTGCAACCGTTATTCTGGTTCAGCCAGAACAGGCGGAATTTGCACCGACGGGCGCAACACTGTTGATAACCCCGTCGCCACGTGGAAACATCGTCAAAATATTGGGCGAAATATACCGCGAAAAACCGCGCTTTGGCATCAGTCGCGACGCGATTATTGAACGTGGTGTATTTTTCCGCAAACGGCGCAGCGTTTATGTTGGTCAATTTGCAACGATTGAACGTGGCGCAGTAATAGAGGCGGACGTTAAAATATATCCAAACGTGTTTATCGGGCGCAATGTGACGATTGGACGTGGCACTGTTATTCGCAGTGGCGCACACATTGAAAACGCAACAATTGGTGCCGAATGCGTCATAAATCCTGGCGCAGTTATCGGCAAGGACGGATTTGGATACACACGCCAAGATGGCCACAACATATTTATTCCACACGTTGGACGCGTTGTATTGGGCGACCGCGTATCTGTTGGTGCGAACACGTGCATTGACCGTGGTGCAATGACCGATACCGTGGTTGGCGACGGGACAAAAATTGACAACCTGTGCCAGATTGCACACGGTTGTGTTATCGGCAAAGAATGCTTTGTCGCAGGCCAGGTTGGTATGGCTGGCGGTTGCGTTATTGGCGACCGTGCATTGTTGGCGGGCCAGGTTGGATTGGCCAACGGCGTTCACGTCGGCAACGATGCCGAGGTTGGCGCCCACAGTGGCGTATTCCGCCCTGTCGCCGATGGCAGCCGCGCGATGGGGTATCCGGCGGTTCCAGGTATGGAATTTTTCCGCCAATATGCGTGGCTGAAAAAACAATCTAAACAATAAAAACCAAGAGAGAGGGTTATGATAGACGCAAAAGGCATAGAACAGGTTATCCCGCATCGTGGCGATATGCGCCTGATTGACGAGATACGTGAATACGACGAACATCATGGCGTTGGTATTCACTATGTTCGCGACAACGAATTTTGGTGTGCTGGACATTTCCCAGGTCAACCGATTATGCCGGGCGTCTTGCAGGTAGAGGCATTGGCGCAAACGGCCTGTTTTATCGTTATGGCGCGATCAGGATATAACGACGGCAAATCTATGGGATACTTTACAACTATGGAAAAGATAAAGTTCACGCACATGGTTCGCCCGGGTGATACGCTGGAATTGCGCGTTGAATTATTGATGCAGAAAATGTCACTGCATAAATTCCACGGCATCGCATACGTTGACGGCGAAAAGGTGGCCGAGGCAACATTTACCGCAATCTTGCAACACCAGGATTGATGACACAAAACAAAAAAACAGGTATGATTAAATCATACCTGTTTTTTTACTGGCAACCCCATTGTCAATCAAATGGATTATCGTCTTTTTTATATTCAATTACCACAGGCAGATGTTCCCATTTTAATTCTGTGGCAATTCCACGACGCAAATATCGTGTATAAGATTCAGGAATATCAGACGCCCCACCAACATTGATTGTTATCTTCATTGGGTGCCGTCCTGTTTGCCGGGCAAATTTTATTTTCATTGGCCGTTTCAGGCGCGACATAGGTGGCTGGCGCGTGGCAACCAATTTTTCCACGATACGATTTATTAGACTGGTTGGTGCCTGGGCCATAGAAATATCCCACTGTTCATAAATACGACGAAACATATTCTGGACACCTGTGCCGGTTTCGGCCGACACCGCCAGAATCATCGGCTTTATAATCTGGTGAAAAGAATTTGAAAACTGGTGTTTCAGTTTTAATAATTTTTCATCGCGAATTGCCGGTTCAACCAAATCCCATTTGTTCAGGGCGACACATAAAATCTTGCCTGCGTCATATACGCGTGCCGCAATCCCCAGTGCCTGATTTTCTATATTACGGGTTGCGTCAACCATCAGGATAACCACATCGGCCTTGGCAATCGCGTCCAATGATTTCAGCGCAGACAATGTTTCAACATCGTCTGTCACACCGGCCTTGCGACGCAGACCAGCGGTATCCATCAACACAATATCACGACCATAAAAACGTGTTGAAATCTTGACCGTGTCGCGCGTAATACCCGGCGCGTCACGCACAATCTGGCGCGTTTGCCCCAGAACGCGATTCACAAATGTTGATTTGCCAACATTAGGCTGGCCTAAAATTGCGATTTTTATTCGGTTATCGTCCGGTGTGTCGGTCGCCGTGGTGGTTGCGCCAATTTCATTGGCGGTTTTATCCAAGAATTCATATATCGCACCAAACCCAGATTTATGTTCCGCAGAAATTTTAACCGGCGCGCCAAATCCCAATTTGTAAAAATCGGCCAAGTCCGCCAATCGCTGTGATGATTCTGCCTTGTTCGCCAGCAATAAAACCGGCGCACGGGTTTTACGCCGCACCAGGCGCGCCCAATCTAAATCTTCGCCCGTCAGGCCAGTGCGACCGTCAACAACAAACAAAATCGCGTCTGCGTCGGCAATCGCCCCCAATGCCATATTCGTAGAATCTGCGGCAATCCCACTTTTCGCGTTTTCCAGACCGGCGGTATCCATAATCTGATACGGTCTGTCGCGCATAGTTCCGCCCAGATTATCACGCGTGACCCCCGGACGATCGTGGACCAGCGCGTCACGCGTCCCCGTCAGACCGTTAAACAGTGTTGATTTGCCCGTATTCGGACGTCCTGCTATTATGACTTTCATTTTTATTTTTCCATTGATTTTTTACCATTATAAAGCAAAAATATAAATAAGCAAATTGGGGGCGAAAAAATGAAACAAAAAATTAAAAAAGTTTTCAATCATCTGCGTGACATCATTGTTAAACCTAAACGTTATTTTTCCAAAATCGTTGCCGACGGCGATATGGAAGAAGCAATGTTCAAGGCGTTCTTTTACGGATTGCTGGGCGGCCTGTTGGTGTTGGGATTGCGCCTGATTGGTGGCGCGACTGTGACATTTGGCGCAGTATTTACCGCGATTGTCATTGTGCCTGTGTTGGCGGTGGGATTGCTGTTTGTTATGGGTGGATTGATGATGTTGGTGTCTGAAATCACCGGTGGCGAACGTGATTGGGAAATTGCGATAAAGGGCCTGGCGTCAATATTCTTTATATACCCAGCAATATTGGTTTTGAACGCACTGGCGTTTAATTGCACATCTATGTGGATTATCAGCCTTATCGTAGATACATACATACTGTTCTTGTTCTATAACATCGCGCTGTATTGTATGCACGGGAAAAAGAGCAATATTATCATCGTTATTGGCATATTTGCACTGTTCTTGGTAACCGTTTATGCGACCGATTATCGCATTGGCTGGTTTATGTTAAAGAACGCCAGCGCAACATTGGCGTGCCTGGTATAAACAAACGCATATTGATAAAAACGCGCCGAAATGGCGCGTTTTTTTATTTGATAATTTGACCTGTTTGGGCGTCTATTTTTTGCCGACCAACAGTTATGATTTTATCTGCGAATGTCGGCGCAGATTGCTTTGCGATTTCTGTGCGCCAATAAATCGCACCGTCTGAATTACGCAACGCATATAAATTGTTGTCCGTTCCAACAACATACGTTGCCGGTCCGGCGATTACAAACGGCTGGGCCGTGCCGATGTTCGCACACCACTTTTTCACGCCAGATGACGCATTTATGCGACAAAACGCATCGCCCAGGCCACCGACATATACGTCCGCACCCGACACAACAATCGGCGCGACAATATCCACCACCGATGCGCCACCGGTCATATTGCTGGCGCGGAAAATATCGGCAATCCAGACAACCTGGCGCGTGGCAGAATTGATTTTAACCAATTCGCCCGTGGTTAAACCGGCATAGACGTATTTACCACTGCATACTGGGCGTTGCGTGCTGCGCACAGAATTAGGAACGGGAAAACCGCTGAATATTTTTTTGTCGCCGTCTTTGATGGTGTTTGTTGCGTCCTGGGTATATGGACACGGCGCAACATCATATTGGTTCGCCACATCTGGCAAATCAGAAATATTCTGATTTAAAACCGTCGGGGCATCAGTTGTAAAAATCGCACTGCGCACCCCAGGCAAAATCGGGTCGTGCTTTGAACACGCCGCCAACGCCACCAGTGATGTTAAAACTGCAACAAATTTTCGCATAATCGCCCCCACGTTTTACCCTAGCGCAAAGATTGTGCCGTCGCTGATACAACCGCCGGTGCATCTTTGTCATTTATGATAACGTTCAGCCATTTATCCGCCGCCGCTTTGTCCCCTGTTGCCAGATATTTTTGTGCGATGGTCAAACGCGACGTATAGTAAAACGGTGACTTTTTCGTATCCAACCCAGACAGATATTTTTCCACTTCTTGGGCCGACATTTTATCACCCTGGATTGCAACGATGTGCATTTTGGCCAAATCACGAAAATCGCGTGTTGCGCCGTGCGACGCCAGGCGTTCCAGTTTTTTAACATCGTTATCTATGATATACGATTGGAACAGTGCCAAATCCGCCGTTGCACCCGACGAATCCTGGGAAATCGCCGCCAACGCATTTGCGTCCATATTCAGCACCGCTGTTTCATAATTTGTTGCAACTGCAATCTTGGCATTTCGGTGCGCGCGCACACCAATCTGGACAGATGTCACGATTATCAGCAACACCAGCGCACCAATAATCATGTGTCGCGAATATTTTTTAATAAACGCCTGGGTTTTGTCGTTATTTACTTCTTCCCATACCTCGCGATACAGGGCGTCTTCGGCGTAATCTTCGCGTGTTTTCTTGGGTTCTGGGGTCTTGGCGACCTTGTTATTTCTTTCCAAAATTGATGCCATTGAATTTTCTCCTGTGTAAATGGTACCCTTGATAATTCTTATTTTATTGCTATACTATAAAAGTAATGAAAAAGCAAATCAAGAACGCTTTGCCGGTTCAAAAAAATACCAGTTTGGTTGCCGCCCGTGGGGTCAGTGACGAATCGGGTCTGGCCCAGTATATCCAGACGATTCAAAAGTTTCCGATTTTAACCGCCCAGGAAGAATATGAATACGCTAAGAACTGGGTAAAAAATCAGGACAAGGTTGCTGCTGAAAAATTGGTGGCCAGCCATTTGCGCCTGGTTGTATCGGTGGCATACGACTTTAAAAACTATGGTATTCCGGTGGGCGATTTGATTGCCAGTGGTAATATGGGGCTGATGCAGGCGTTGCAAAAATTTGACCCAGACAAAGGATTTCGTTTTTCTACGTATGCGATGTTTTGGATTCGTGCCGAAATATATGAAACGATTCTGAACAACTGGTCTATTGTGAAAATCGGAACATCTGCAAACCAGAAACGTGTGTTCTTTAACCTGGCGCGGGCAAAGCGCGCATTGGGTATTATGGATAATAACCTTAGTGATGACCAAACAAAACAGATTGCAGAATATCTGGACGTGCCAGAAAACGACGTTCGTCGTATGTCAACGCGCGTGACTGCACGCGATGTGTCATTGAATGCGCCGGCACATTCTGATAATGACGCACGCGACGTACTGGCCAATATGCCGGACGAAAAAACAAATATCCAGGAATCTATTGAACAGATGGAATTTCGTCGGCGCGGATACGAATTACTGCAGCGACATTTGGCCGAACTGCCCGAACGTGACCGCGAAATATTGCGTGCACGCCGGCTGAGTGAGCCGGTCGCAACACTGGAATCTTTGTCCCAGAAATATGGAATTTCGCGCGAACGCGTGCGCCAAATAGAAGAACGCGCATTTAACAAACTGCGCGCCGCAATATTACAAGAAACCCAAGGATAAAACGTATGCACATAACCCCATGTCGCACAGTTGCAGTCGTGCTGTCAATCATCGGCGTTGCGCAATCTGCGCACGCAATCCAATATAACAACGGTCGTTTTGCATTTAAATTATCAGGACACGGTTCGGCCGGAATATTACAGCCTGAATTTGAAAAATCGGACTTTATCGGCGATTGGCGCGTGCGCACACAAATGAATTACGCGGTGGCATCTGGGCAAACTGTGGGTGCGGTATATGCACTGGACGACGCAGCACTGGACGAAAACAGACCACTGCGCGAAGCGTTCGGTTTTTTTGAAGACAGAAATTATGGTCGCGTGGAAATTGGTATGACTGATTCTATTGCGCGCAAACTGGGGGTTGGCCTGCCCGACGTTGGCGGATTGCGCGTCAATGACAAACCACTGTTTTATAAAAAAATAAATCCAGACGGCCCAATTATATCAGATACAACATTGACCACTGGACGCGACGCATTGCGCGTAAATCTGGCCACGGTGCCAAATAACGGCGCGCAATATGGTTTGTCTGTGGCCGGCATCACTGATGATTATGATTACGCGATTGACGCCGGGTTAAAAATCCGCAATCCACACGGAAAAACCAAGACTGCGTATTCATTGGGTGCGTCATTTATGTCACACCCAGACAACTATCAATCAGATACATATTCCCCACACGTCTGGGCCGATTGGCGCGCCCAGGTTTCTGGCGGAATAAATCTGCAATACAACAGTTGGATTTGGGGTGTGACTGCGCGATTGATATATGACGAAAACCCAGTTGGCATCGCCAGCGATGGTTTGGCGGCCGGCACCGGTATCAGTTATGATGTTTTGAATTACACATTGTCGTTGTCATACATATTTTCAGACACAGGCGTCTGGCAACACGACGTCGCCGATTACACAGACCACACCGTTATCGGTTCGTTTCGTTATAAATACAGCGAAAATGTTGACGGCTGGGTATCATTGGGCCTGACGACTGAAACGCCGTTTTTGGCCGCTGGTATGCGTCTGACATTTTAAGAAAAAACACATAAACAAAAAAACAAAAGGTCGGCATTTGCCGACCTTTTTATTTCAGTGACCATTTTATTCCACAGGCATTTCTGGTGCCGCTGGGGTGACAGGGCCTGGGACAGGTTCTGTGACTGGTTCTGCAACTGGTTCATCGGCTGGGGCAGTTGGGGTTTCTGTTGGCAGATTTGCCATCAAACCACCCAGACGTTCCACGCTGGCCGTATCTTTTAATGCGCCGGCGATTGTGTACGCAGAACTCAAATCATTACGCGCCGCGTCAATATTGCCAACCTGCAAATTCAATGCCGCAGATTTTTCAAAATATGACATCGCATTGCTGGACAATGATTCGCGTGCCTCTGCGGTGGTTGCACCCTGAATCTGTTCAGAAATTACGCGAACCGCCGACCCATAGTCATTGATTGCATCTGCATAGTTGCCAACCGCAGTGTATGCTTCGGCACGTTCAGCATATACATTTGGGCTGACCCCACCGGACGTGTGTGACAATGAATTTGTGTAATCGGCAATCGCACCGTCCCAGTTTTTCAACCACAAATTCAACTGGCCACGTTTGGCATACAAATCACGCAGTTGCAAAATGTTGGACGGTTTTTCCGCCTGGGCCGCCAACGCTGCGTTTATGTCATTTAACGCCTTGTCATAATTTTCAACACGCATATTCAACAATGCGCGGTCATAGTATGCAACGGCATTGCCAGAATCACGTTCAATAACCAAATCAAAATCGGCCATCGCGTTTTTGTAATCGCCAGACTGCATATACGCTTCGCCACGCAACAGATACGCATCAACATCGGCTGCGCCTGTTTCAATAGCGGTGGTCAAATCATCAATCGCCGCCGCGGTATCGCCAGCCAACAATTTTGTTTTGCCCTGTTCGTAATAATCGCCCGCCTGCATCAATGCTTCTTCGGTGATTTCAACATTGCTGGCCTTGTGCGACAGTGTGTCGTGACTGCGCCCCAGGATATAAAATGTTGACGCGATAAAGAACAAAATTATAAACCAATAAACATAAATGGACAATGACCATGGGTTAAAGCAACGCTTTTCACATACAACTGGTGTGATTTTCAGCGGCGTGGAATCCGCGGCCTTTTTAGGTTTGCGCACAGTTGTTTTGGGTGTGTTTGTTTTTTTCATTGTAAAATCTCCCTTCCTAGTTAATTGAATATTAGAAAGATTTTAACAACGCGTCAATCGTTTTCTGTGGCACAGGACGAATTTTTCCCACAGGTAAATTTTCCAGCGTTATATTTCCAAATGAAATTCGGTGCAACCGGCGCACAGGCGCGTGACACGCACGCAGAACAATTCGGATTTCGTTTTTTTTCCCTTCGGTCACGGTGACACGCAAATCACCGCCGGGTAATTCATCAATCTGCATTGGGCGATACGTTATTCCATCAACCGTCATTCCACGACGCGCCGCCGCCAACCCAGACAAATCAACATTGCCAACCGTTGCGATGTATGTGCGTGGCACGCGTGACGTCGGCAACGTTAAACGGCGCGCCAATTCGCCATCATTTGTCATCAACAACAATCCCGTTGTTTTGTAATCCAACCGCCCGACATAGCGCAACGAATGATATTTTTCCGGCAGGCAATCATAAATCGTGCGCCGTCCACGTGGGTCGCGCGATGTTGTCATCGTATTTAATGGTTTGTGAAAAACATATAATTCTGTCTGGGAATTACATTTAATCTGTTTGCCATCAACAGCAACAACATTTGTATCATCAACAAAAAATACAGGGGACGAAACAACAACGCCATCAACTGTGACGCGTCCTGTGGCAATCAGGTTTTCGGCATCGCGTCGTGATGCCACGCCTGTGCATGCAATAAATTTTGCGATACGTTGCTTCATTCTGTCACCTGGGCCAGTGCGATTGCCGCCGCCAATTCTGCACGTAATATTGTTTTACCCAACGAAATTCCACGTGCGCCGGCCGCGTCCAGACGGGAAAATTCGTCGTCTGAAAACCCACCTTCGGGCCCGATTAAAACCCTGTCAGATTTCGGTGTGGCCGGCAAATCTGCGCCATAGGCCGCCCGTTCATCTGCAAACACCATACCATGCAAATCAATGTCTGCAAGTTTTATTTCTGGGAAAATTTTCGGAACACTGTTTCGGTTTGACTGTTCCGCCGCCTCGCGCGCGATTTTTTCCATACGCGTCCAATTTATATGATGCGCCGTTGTGCGATTTGTAATCACAGGCTGAAATGCCGCAACCCCCATCTGGGTTGCCATATTTATTAAATCATCGGTGCGCTTTATCGGGGCAAAGAACAACGTCACGCCCCCAGACGGGTCACGGTGCGCGGTTTGCGCGCCAATAACCAGGTGTTTTTTATCATCTGATAATTGTGCGCAATATTCACGACCACCCCCAAACACCAGGCAATCGCGCCGACGCATCACATTGTTCAGGTAATGGGCAACGTCCGCCGGGGCCGGAATCACAGAATTTTCTGTGACGTCGTCGCCAACAAAAATTCGTGGAATATTTTTCATTTTCACACAATTCCTGATTTATAATCTGTTAAATTTATGATACAATCATAACGCAATGGTTGAAAAGTTCAAGATTTTATCCGCCGGTGGTTCGTCCAAGGGTATGAACATATTTAAATCCAGCGCATACAAAGAACACCTTCGCACCCCGATGGCCCAGATATTTTGGTCATTACGTTGGGCGATTGGAATCTGGTTGGTGTGCGCGCTGGCGTTTGGCCTGTCGTTTATTGCCGAACACATTTGGCGTTATGGCTGGTCACCGGCAACGTGGGTCTGGACGCGTGTTTATTTAATAAATGCGCTGACGTCGTGCGGAATGTCCATCGTGGCCGAAGTGCCAGGTTGGGTTTCCCGTTCATTGATGCGCCCTGACATTTCGTGCATTGCACCATTATTGCCGATAATTGCGTATTACTTTATGGCTGACGCCACATTGGTTGATGAATTCAACCCATACGGCAAGGATAAATTTGCCGAAAAATCATCACGCGACGCAAACAAAGAAGACATTGAAAAAATGGGCCTGTTTAACGGCTTTATGATGGTTTTGGGGTATTTCAAGAAAAAACCGCTGATGATGAACGAATGTTTATCCGCATTGTGCGTTGCGCCCCCGGGAACCGGTAAAACCCAGGGTGTTGTGTTCCCAACGATTTTTGAATGTAATAACATTTCAATGATTATCAATGACCCGAAACCTGAATTATATCAACAGTCTTCGGGCTATCGTTCAACCATTGGGCCGGTGTTTGTTATGAACTGGGCCGGCCAGGACGACCCTGCGCGCGGAATATACTATCCGTCGTGGAATCCACTGTCGCCGGAACACGTGCCGTTTAATGTCGCACAACGTGATTTGTATGTTGATTCTATGTGCAAGGTGTTGATACCTGATAACACGTCATCATCTGCGGACCCGCACTGGACGATTTCTGGGCGCGCGGCATTATCTGGTCTGGTTCAGTATATTATATCCAAGGTTGAACGTGCCAAGGCCGACGACTATTTTTACAACCGTCTGACATCTGGAACATTTGACGCCGAAGATGCCGCGGTCTTGTCTGATTATTACCTGGCGATGATAAATGACACAAATGCATTTGCGGCCAACGCATTATTACAACGTGGCGAATTAAACGCGACAAATTACGTTCATATTGGCACGTGGGCAAATGTTCCACCGGCCTGGATTGGACGCGAGGCATCGTTTTCTATGATTCTGGACTGGATAAACGCGTCACAAATCGCCATCGCCCAGGATTTAGAAGAACGCCGTCGCCAGGGCGACCAGATGGTTATGATGGCCGACCCAATGAAGGATTTGTTTCAAAATGCCGTGGACGAGGCGCGCCGTTATTCATACGCCCACCGCAGTATTTTGGAATTGACCCAGTTGGCAAATACCCCGGACAAAGAACGCGGATCTATTCTGTCCACCGTGATGGAGGGTCTGTCCATATTCCGCAACGCCGCCGTTCGCAATCGCACCAGCCATTCTGACTTTCACTTTTCTGATTTGCGCGGTATGATTGACCCACGCGACGGCAAGATGAAACCTGTTTCGGTATATCTGTCTATCAATATGGTTGATGCCCAGGCACTGAATCCGATTACCGCCATATTTATTGAATTGATGACAAACTATCTGTTGGCAAACGCCCCAGAACAGATGAGTGACGGTAAAAAACTGGGGCCATATCCAGTGCTGTTCGTGTTGGACGAAATGCCAAAAATGCAGAAACTGGACGCGGTTATCCAGGGGCCTGACCTGGGACGTGGACAAAAAATATCGTATCTGATTATCGGCCAGGACTTGCACCAGATTCAGGAAAAATACGGCGCAGATGCCGCGGCCACAATTATGTCAACCACCGCCGCCAAGGTTGTATTACGTCAAAATGACCCAGATACTGCAAATCGTTTCTCTGAAATGATGGGCAATAAAATGAAGGTTAAAACCGACAAAGACGGCAAGGAATCCACCAGCGAAGAATTACTGTACACCCCGATGGATATTATGCGTCTGGACGATAATAAACAGTTGGTAATATTCCAGGGTTGGTATCACAGACCGATAAAGGCCGACAAGCAATACGCATTTAAAGACCCACGCCTGGCCGGATATATGGCGATGGGCGCGTCCAGTCCGTTGCCAGAATTCTTGGTGCCGTCACATTATGCGGCATTGGGATACACCGGCGCGCCACGGTTCTTTGACCCGATGACCGGCGAAACAAAAACACTGTGATTGATTTTTGCATACACCGGGATATAATTCATATATGCGACGAATAATTATATCAATCTTTGCATTTATGTTGGCCGGGTGCAGTGCAAGTATGATGACGCGTCTGGATAATGTCCAGGCCGGATACGCCGCCGGCGATTATTCTGTTGCACGTGAATTTTCCGCAGACCGTGATATTTCATCACAAAATAATCTGGAAGTTTTAATTACCGCCGACGCTGCGTTTCATACAAATGATTTCGCCACGTCTGATGCCGCATACGAAGAATTCAATCGCCGCCATATTGATTTGACCGGTGGCGATATTGGACGCGAAATTGGCGCGCTGTTGGGTGGAAATATGTCTAATGACTATCGCCCATATATGATGGACGCGCTGTTCGTGTCGTATTACCAGTTGTGGAACACATTGGCACTGGGCAACACAGATGACGCACGCGTTGTAATAAACCAATCATACGCACGCCAACAACAGATGTCGCGCGAATACGATAAACTGGTCCAGGAAACCCAAAAATCTATTACTACAAACCCGACATTGGCCGATAAAATCAACAGTGAAAATTCACAGTGGCTGGCATTTCGTAATATTATGAACCCAGGGCTGATGTATTTGTCTGGAATATATTTCCTGAATATGGGCGATTTTAACAATGCAAAAACATATCTGGCGCGCACAGACGGTATGACAGGTGGCGCAAAACCGGTGGCTGACGACCTGGCGGCGGCACGTCGCGGAACAACGCCAAAGAACACTGTTTGGGTATTCATAGAAGACGGCTTTGCCCCCAGATTATACGAAAACAGAATTGATATGCCATTTATGACCGACAATGGTATGACGGTTATATCATTGGCACTGGCCCAGCCTGTATTTTGGAACAACACAACCGCGATTGATGGCGCAACACAAATTGCCGATGTTGACGCATTGTTTATGACCGAATTTACCCAATACAGCGTGAACGCCGCGTTGCGCGCATTTACAGCGGCGACATCACGTGCAATGTTGCAATCTGCGATGTATAATTCTAACAGTGACGCCGCACCACTGTTGGGTTTAATATCAACTGTATATTCTGTTTCCACCACTGATGCCGAGGTCAGAACCTGGCCCACCCTGCCCAGCAAAATATCTGTATTGCGGACAAAAAACAATCACAGTGGACATCTGGACATAAAATCTGGGGGCAATGTTATCGCCCGTGCAGAAATACCAAAAAACGGTAATTGCCTGGTCTATGTTCGGATTTTTGGTGACAACCCCGATACCAAGGTGATACAAATAAAATAAACAAACAACCAAAGGACAAAGCAATGAAGAAAATTATGCCTATTGCACTGTGCGCCGTATTATGCGGCTGTGGCGAAACACGCGTTGTTGACCTGGACGATACGCGCGACGTTGCACAAATGCAAAACGTTATGGAACTGGAATATCGCGACTGGACCAACGCCGCAGAAAAGATGACAAAATCTATGATTGCCAGTGGCGCGTTCAAACGCACCGCCAAACCAGTTGTTGCAATCGCAAACATTGAAAACGACACAATGCAACGCTTTGACACGGACATTTTGATGAAAAAGATTCGCACAACATTGGTAAATTCTGGCACTGCCCAGGTGACAACCGCATTCCAGAACAAACCAGCGACGGCAACCGCGTATGTTCCTGCCACGGTCAAGGCCACAACTGCGAACATTGGTGCAACAGGTGCGTCGGCGACGTCTGTTTCGGCCAAGGGCGTTGTGCCGGTTGATGTCACCGTGGCAACCGCCGAAGATGACACAACGCACATCGTTCGCGCCAATCGTGGCAACGATGAATATAACAGTGCAACAATCGCCAAGAAAGGCACGCTGGTTGCGCCAAACCTGTCCCTGTCGGGCAAGATGTTGCAACGCAACCTGAAATTGAAATCTGGGTGGTTTTCAAACGTTGATACGCGCGTAGAATACTATCTGCAACTGACGCTGACCGACACAGGAACCGGCCTGTCGGTATGGGAAGATGAACAGCCCATCGTCAAAGAAGGTGACCACGCACCAACGTGGTAAAAAGAAACGGGGCATTGCCCCGTTTTTTTATAACTGTGCGCGAATTTCTTGCACTTCATAACATTCAACCCGGTCGCCTTCTTTCAAGTCATTATACTTGTCAAACGACATACCGAATTCAACGCCTGCGCCAGAAACTTCTTTGACCTCGTTCTTTTCACGACGCATTTCACCAATTTTGCCATCATAGATAACAACATTGTTGCGCAACAGACGAACAAACGCGTCTTTCTTTATCACGCCTTCTGATACGCGACAACCTGCAACGCGCACGCCCTTGCCCACAGTGAACAATGCGATAACGTCGGCATATCCGATAAAGTTTTCCTTCTTTTCTGGGGCCAATTTACCAGACAAGATTTCTTTGATTTCATCGGTGATACGATACACAACGCTGTGATAACGAATATCCACATTACCTGCGCGCGCCATATCGCGAACGGCCGCGTCTGCACGAACGTTAAACGCGATAATCACTGCGCCAGACGCAGTTGCCAAACGAATATCGCCTTCGGTAATCTGGCCAACACCAGATGACAAAATATCAACCGATGCTTTGTCTGTGTTTATATCGCGCAACATATCTGTAATCGCTTCTACACTGCCCTGGACGTCGGCGCGCAATATAACCGGCAATACCAATTTTTTATTTTCATCACGACGGGCAAACAATTCTTCCAGTGATGAACGTTTGACAGCGTTTGCCTTGTCCTTGGCGGCCTGGCGACGATATGCGGCAACTTCGCGCGTTTGGGCGTCTGTTTCCATAACGTGCAATTCGTCCCCTGCGTTTGGCACACTGTCCAGTCCCAACACCACAGCCGGCTGGCCTGGGCGCACAGATTTCACGCGCACACCGGCCGAATTTATCAGACCGCGGACACGACCAAATGTTTCACCAACAACAAACACATCGCCAATTTTCAGTGTTCCCTGGCGGATTAAAATGGTTGCAGTTGCACCCAGGCCTTTTTCCATTTTTGCCTCTACCACGTATGCAACCGCTGGCATATCTGGGTCAGCCTTTAAGTCCATCATACTGGCCTGTAATAAAATCGCCTCTTCCAGTTTGTCCAGACCGATGTGTTTTGTCGCAGAAATTTCAACGCACTGGACATCGCCGCCCATATCTTCAACCTGAACCTCTTGCTGCAACAGGTCAGTTTTTACACGGGTTGGGTTTGCCTCGGGCAGGTCAATTTTATTTATCGCAACGATAAACGGCACTTTGGCGGCGCGAATATGATTTATCGCCTCTATGGTTTGGGGCATAATAGAATCGTTTGCCGCAACAACCAAGACGACAATATCTGCCATCTGGGCACCACGTGCGCGCATCGCGGTAAATGTTTCGTGACCCGGCGTATCCAAGAACGTAATGTCCGCACCAGATTTTGTTTTAACCTCGTACGCGGAAACGTGCTGAGTAATCCCACCGGCCTCGCCTGCGGCGACGTGTGCATTACGCATTGCGTCCAACAGTGATGTTTTACCGTGGTCAACGTGACCCACAACGGTGACAACCGGTGCGCGTGGTTGCAGATGTGCCGGGTCTGGTTCGCGTTCCAGTTGGTCTGCATACGGCTTTACCACAACGCGACGAACCGTTGCCCCGAATTCGGTCGCAACCAATTCCGCAGTATCGGCGTCAATAGACTGATTCTGGGACGCCATCATACCCATTTCCATCAATTTTTTGATAACATTGCCAACCTTTTCTGCCATTGCCGCAGCCAGGTCTTTGACAGTAATCGTTTCGCCCAACGTCACAACGTGTTCAACCTTTTGTGGGGCGGTAAATATTGCACGCGCCTTTTCACGGAAACGTTTCAGGGACGCTTCGGACCGACGGCGGTTTGCGCCACGAATTCCGATTTCATCGTCATCGTCACCATCGCCGATAACAATATCGTGCAATGAAATTTTGCCAGATTTTTTGAAATCTTTCTTGGACGCATTGTGGCGATTGCCATAACCGCGCGCGGTATCATCGTCATCACCACCACGCGAATTATTATTGCGTGACGTGAAATGTTGGCCCTGTGATTGTGTCGCCTGTTTTTTTGGCGCAGGTGCCGGGGTGGCTGGTTTTTCGTCGGCGACCGCATCAGCCGTCACAGTTTCACGCGCAGCCAGTTGCGATTTTACCTGTTCGTATTCTGCGGCCTCGCGCGCGATTTCTGCTTCGCGGGCGGCAGCGGCGGCGGCTTCGGCGGCCTCGCGCTGTTTGCGCTGTTCTTCGCGGGCGCGCGCCGCTTCCAGAACGGCACGCAACTTTTCATCAGCGGCGTTTTTTGGCGCACTTGGCGCAACCGGCTCATCACGCAATTCGCGCGTACCCGGCGCCACAACACGACGACGACGTTCAACGTATACTGCGTCACCCTTTTTGCTGTGCACCGCATCAATTGTTACAGATTTTCCAAGTGTCAGTGTTGCCATATATTACTCCGTTTATCTGATGTTCGTTCCCCAAATACGCTTTATTCCGCATCACCCTGGGTTATACCATACGCCAGTTCACGTGCCTTCATAATAACACGGCCGGCCAGACGTGGCGACATTGTGTCTTCGCCCAAGATTTCAATCAATTCATCGGTTGCCAAATCTGCCAAATCAGACAAAGATTTAACCCCGTTTTCGCCCAGTTTCATAATAATTGGACGTTTGATAAAATCAAACTTTAACAAATCATCTGCCATACCCAGCGCATGACCATTGTCAATGTATTCCTGTTCAACCTTGGTCAAATATGCCTTGGCACGATTTTGTAATTCCGCCGCCAATTCTGGGTTAAATCCTTCAATAGATTCCAGTTCAGACGCATCAACAAATGCAATTTCTTCGACAGTACGGAAACCTTCGGTAATCAACAGGTGTGCAATCATTTCATCAACGTCCAGTGCGCTGATAAACAATTCTGTTTTTTCTTTGAATTCTTTGGCACGACGTTCTTGTTCTTCGGTTTCGTTCATAACATCAATGTTCCAGCCCGTCAACTGAGATGCCAAACGAACATTTTGGCCACGACGACCAATCGCCAACGACTGTTGATCTTCGTTCACGACAACGGCCGCGCTGCGTGTATCTTCGTCAACGATGATTTTGGCAACCTTGGCCGGTTGCATTGCGTTGACAATGAACACCGCCGGGTCATCAGAATACAGGATAACGTCAATCTTTTCACCGTGACATTCGTTGATAACTGGCTGGATACGTGTTCCCTTGATACCAACGGTCATACCGACGGCGTCAATAGACGGATCCTGGGTTTCAACGGCAATCTTTGCGTGTGAACCCGGCGCGCGTGATACAGATTTAATTTTAATAACACCTTCGTAAATTTCAGGCACTTCTTGGACAAACAATTTTTCCATAAACATCGGATGCGTCCGGGTCAAGAAAATCTGTGGCCCAGAATTAGAACGCGTAACGTCCATAATCAACGCACGAACGCGGTCACCAACCGCCAGACGTTCGCCTGGAATCAGTTCACTGCCCTTGATATAACCTTCGGCCTTGCCATTGATGTCAACGAAAACGTTTCCAAATTCAATACGTTTAACAACGCCCGATACAATGTCGCCGATATTGTCTTTGAATTCTTCGTACTGGCGGCCTTTTTCTGCGTCACGAACGCGCGCAGTCATAATTTGCTTTGCCGTTTGGAACGCCATACGACCGAATTCTGGTTCTGGCAACTGGTCTTCTACTGTGTCGCCAACAACCGGATTTGCAGAATATTTTTTCGCCTGGGCAACGGTCAACATAGTATTTGGATCATATTCATCGCCGGCGGCATCCGGGGATTCAATCACGCTGAACAGACGTTTGACATATATCGCCCCATTTTTTCGGTCAATGGTGGCCGTAATATTGAATTCTTCGCCATATTTATGCTTTGCGATTTTGGCAATGGCTGCCTCTAATGATTCAATAACGATTTCGCGGTCAATCTGTTTATCCTGGGCCAGTGAATCAATAGCCAGCAACAAATCTTGACGGGGCATAGAAACAAAAGACATTTGTTTTCTCCTTGTTTGTTATATGTCTTTACTTATAAGGGCGGGGTTTCTGCAACCCCGCCCCTAAAAAAACTTTTTTAAGAACATACTGATTATATCAACGAATCGCCAGAAAGCAAGGAAAATTAGCAATATATATTTGACGACTTCGCTTTTGCGCTTTATACTGGAAATCATGAAAATACTGGACAAATATTTTGCGCGCCAGTTGGTCGCGATTTTTATTATGCTGCTGCTGGTGCTGACTGGGTTGGCCTGGATGGTTCAAATTATGTCTATGTTAAAATTCCTGTTGAATTATGGGATAAATATGACGAATTTCCTGGGCCTGACTATGCTGATGATACCGTTTATTGTGTCTATTATTATCCCATTTGTCACATTTATTGCCGTAATTTTCGTTTATAACAAACTGATTTCTGATAACGAAATAACCGTTATGGCGTCGGTTGGACTGTCCCCGCGCCAGTTGGCACGTCCGGCATTAGGGCTGGCGGTTTTGTTGACGGTTGTTCATCTGGTGCTGAATTTATGGATTGTTCCTGCGACCCAGGCAAAATTTTACAGTGTGCAGTGGAATCTGCGATATGGTCTGGCGCATATGAAATTACAGGAATCTGCGTTCACAGAATTGGCCGACGGACTGGTTGTCTATGTGGACAAGGTGTCTGGTTTTGACCTGTCCCAGGTTATGCTGTCTGATACACGTGACGCGCGCGCACCAACCACAATATTCGCAGAGAAAGGAAAACTGGTATCAACAACGCGCGGTCTGTCCATTGTGATGACAAATGGTTCACTGCAATCACGTGGCAACGCAATGACCACCGGCACGTTTGATACATTTGATATGGACCTGAACGTGGGCGATCGTGGTGGTGATGAATCATTTCGTGTGCGTCGCATACCGACACTGGATTTGATAAAATCTGTGCTGGACGCACCATCTGAAAAACAGCACAAGACTGTTTTATCTGAATTATGCACACGTTTCTTGGGGCCAATTATGAATTTGATTTTGGCGGCGTTGTGTGCGTTGGTGCTGTTGCGGACATCACTGTTGCGTCGTCGCACCAGTTTTGCACCAATGATTGCCGTGGCGGCGATGGCGGTCACAATGGCCGGGTTTATGTCGGCATCAAATATGCTGTCCAGCCTGACAGATTTGTGCCTGTTGATTTTGGCCCAGGGATTGGTATTATTTGGTATAATATTTGCACTGTATAGAAAATGAAACGACTGATTCCGATTTTTGCATCATGCCTGGTTGCGACACGCGCGGTTGCAATAACTCTTGATGCAAACGCACCTAAAACAATTACCGCCGATAAAATTGAATATGATGTAAAATCCGAAACGATAAAGACGTCTGGCAACACAGAAATTGTGAACACATCGGGGCAACGTCTGACGTTGACTGATTCATACATATCCAAAGACGGCAGTGATTTAACCGGTGACGATATAAAAATCTGGCTGGGGCAACACGTATATATTGAATCAGACAACATCAGTCGCAATGGGACCGAAACCATTGCCCAGAACGCAATGTTCACCGCGTGCGATGATTGTGACGCATTTGGTGACGCGTGGCAGATTTCAACAACTGAAATCAAGCATAATATGGACACGCGTATGCTGCAATTCTATAACCCCGTGATGCGGACGTATGGGTTGCCAGTGCTGTGGTTGCCGTATTTTGAAATGCCTGACCCAGGGGTAAAGCACAAGACGGGATTTCTGATGCCGGATTTTAAGTCCACGAACAAGATGGGAACCCAGATAAATATCCCGTTATACATATCAATATCAGAAACCCACGATATGACGTTGACGACGTCTTATCTGACCCAGGAAAATCCCCTGTTTCAACTGGAACATCGTTTGAATCTGAACCATTCCCAGTATCGCACAAATGGCGCATTTACACACAACCAAGACGGCGAAAACCGTTGGTATGTATTTAATAACGATGTGATTGAAATGGGCGAAAATGCACGCGCAAAGGTTTATTTGGAACGTGCGTCTGATAAAACGTTTTTACAGAAATATGGATTTTATGGTGACCAGCCGTATTTGGATTCTGGGGCAAAACTGGAACTGTTTGGGCAAAGCAGTTATGTTGTCGCTGACACACATATATTCCAAGAATTGCGTTCAACCCAGGGACACTGGGCTGCGCCATCTGGGAACATATTGCCGAATATTCGCGCAGTACATCAAACCGCACCACTGTTTGACGAAACATACGCAACGTTTGCCACTGACATTTTGGGAATTTCTGGGTCTGGGACGGCGTCACAGCGTATTATTGGCGACGCGCGCATAACATCGCCGTGGACACTGTGGGGTGGCAATCGTTTTACACTCAGTCTGGACACACGATATGACCTGTATAATTTTGACCACACAGATATGACAAACGGCACAAATTATACCGGGCTGAAAAACCGTTTCTTGCCCAGTGGATACGCCGAATGGGCGTTGCCATTATACCGTCCTGGCACATCGTGGACCCAGGTTATTGAACCACGCGCACGCCTGACAATTATGCGTCGCACATCTGATGACAAGTTTGCCGCGAACAATGATTCTGCGGGTGCGTTGTTGTCGGACGCGACACTGTTTTCAAACAAGCGTTTTGCCGGGCTGGATTTGTGGGAAAATGGCAACTATGCCGATTATGGTATGCGTTGGGCGGCGTTTAATGACGATGGCCGTATGATAGAGGCGTTCTTGGGCCAAACATACGATTTCCAGGACCGTGACGCAACCGACCCAAACAGTGGTTTTAACAACGGCGCATCAGACTATGTCGGACGCATCGGGTTTAATAATATGAGTTGGCTGGATTTAACCAGTCGTTTTCGCCTGGCCCAGGAAAATCTGTCTTTGCGTCACACAGAAACATCGGCCATAATCGGCAATGGTGGCACGTATCTGAGCATTGGCCACATCTGGTCACAACAGTTTGACAACACATACACCGAAGAAAATACTATAAATGAATTTATGGGCGGATTTGGAATCCAGTTGTCTAATCGTTGGGCAGTTCGTTTTGATTCTGTATATAACGCGACATTTGGCCGTTTTCATCGTCACACAGGTGGGGTGTTTTATAACCACCCGTGTTATTATATGTCGCTGGAATATCGTCGTGATAACGCAATCAAAGATGACTATGTCGGAACAACCACGTTCCAATTCAGATTTGGTATGGCAATAAATGGTCAACGCTATTAAAAACAGCAAAGGGGAAAAAAGGATGAGGAAAAATATACTAGTTATGTTCGCAATATGTGCGTTGGTAATGCCTGCACACGCCGCATCAGTTATCGCGTCGGTCAATGGCACCCCAATCACAGACACAGATATTACTGCACGCGTAAAACTGATGGCACGCCAGGGTAAAACCCCAACTGACAATCGTCGGGTTGCATTACAGGGCATAATTGATGACAACGTTAAAATCGCATACGCAAAAAACTTTAACGCCGTCCCCGAAGACAAGGTTGTTGACGCAGAATTAAAGAAAATGAACCTGGGGGAACTGTCTGCGTCAGAACGCGAAATGGCACGCAGTGCATTGCGCGCAGAAATCGCGTGGCAAATTATTGTCGGACGAACGATTGTCCCAACGGTTGATATTTCACGCGATGACATTGCGGCCGAACGCGCAAATATCGCACGCGAAACGGGCCTGCCGATTGAAATGACGATTGTGCGTCTGGTGGATATTCCGTCTGATGTTGCGGCAAAATTGACCAAGCCAAAATCTTGTGATGATGCAATGGCAATGGCACAAATGCTGGGTGGTGCGCCCCAGAAATTCACCGCATTGCAATATGAATTATCTGCGGATATTCGCGAACGCGTGGCAACATTGCCGAAAATGACCTGGTCGCCGGTGGCGGACAAATCTGTGCTGTTGGTATGTGACACTAAAAAGACCAAAGAATACGGTAAACTGGACAATATGATAAAGCAAAACGCCACATTTAAACAGGCGATGTTTATTGCGGACCAACAACTGAAACAACTGCGCCGCAAAGCGGTAATTGTTATAAACGACGACAAATATAAATTATGAAACCGATATTATTTAGTTTTACTGACGGTGAACTGGAAAAATTCATAACCGATATGGGCCAGCCACGATTTCGTGCAAAGCAAATTCGTGATTGGTTAAATCGTGGTGCGCCGGATTTCGCGTCTATGAAAAACCTGCCTGAAACATTGCGCCGGGATTTAGACGCCGCCGCGCAAACGTTGCCGGTGCGAATTGTCAAGAAACTGGAATCATCTGATGGCGAAACAACCAAGTTTTTGCTGGAATTAAACGATTGCGAACAAATAGAATGCGTTCTGATGCGCACCACATACGGAAACAGCGTCTGTGTCAGTTCCCAGGCCGGATGCGCCATGGGCTGTAAATTCTGTGCCAGCACACTGTTGGGCCTGAAACGTAATTTAACCGCAGACGAAATATTTTCGCAAATCTTGGTTGCCCAGTGGGAACTGCGCCGTGACCACGACGTGTCGCGCGAACGCCCAATTCGCGCAAATGGTGACGCAAACAACGGCGACGTGTCGCACATCGTTGTTATGGGAACGGGCGAACCACTGCAAAACACCCAGAATGTTATCGGATTTATTGAACGCGCAAATCGCGATATGGGTATCGGCTGGCGTCGGATTACCGTTTCTACGTGCGGAATTGTGCCGGGAATACGCGAATTGATTGCGTGGGGACGGCCAATCAACCTGGCAATATCACTGCACGCGCCAACCGACGAATTACGTGGGCAAATTATGCCGATAAACAACAAATATAAATTGGACGCGGTGTTGACCGCCGCAGACGAATTTACCGCACTGCACAACCGCCAACTGATGATAGAATACATTTTATTGGCGAAAAAGAACGCCAACGGCGACACAGAATTATTTAACTGCACACCTGAATACGCCGAATTGTTATCTGAACTGTTGCGTGGCAAGAACTGTATGGTGAATTTAATACCGTGGAACGCGGTTGACGAACGTGATTTCGCATCGCCATCTGGCAACGCCGTCCACCGTTTCCAGGATATTTTGATTAAAAACGGAATTCACGCGCGTATTCGCCGTGAACGGGGCAGCGATATTGGCTCGGCCTGTGGTCAATTACGGTTAAATAACGCCGGCAAATAAAAAAACGGGGCATTTGCCCCGTCTTTTATTTATTTGGAATAATTTTGATTTCAACACGTCTGTTTTGCTGACGGCCGATGGCATCTGCGTTTGAGGCAATCGGATTTGATGGCCCCATACCCAAGATTTCAAAGCGTGATGCCTTGACGCCCTGGCCCTGCAAATATGCGGCAACCGCGTTTGCGCGATTACGCGACAGAATCTGGTTGTATTCCGCACTGCCCGTGCTGTCGGTAAAGCCAGAAACCATAACAGTTGAATTGCTGTATTTATTCAAAACCTTGGCCACTGAATTCAATGTCGCATAGAATCCCGCATTGATGTCCGCAGAATCGGTCTTGAACGTGATGTTGCCTGGCATTACCAAGCGAATGCTGTCGTTGTCGCGGACGACGCTGACACCAGTTGACGCCAATTCTTGGCGCAGTTCTGCCTCTTGCACGTCCAGATAATATCCAACGCCACCACCCACGGCCGCGCCAGCCAGACCGCCAACCAATGCGCCCTTGCCGCGATTACCAGACACCAACGCGCCGGTCGCCGCACCCGTTGCCGCACCGATTGCAGTTCCCCATACGGCCTTGGACGTTTGCGATTCACCGGTGTATGGATTGGTGGTTGCACAGCCCGACAAAACGGTTGCCAGCGCCACCAGAATAGCATATTTTTTCATTGTGGTTTTCTCCTTTGCTTGTTTCTGGGGATATTGTAGCACAAAAAATCATACGCGCAAGGGGGATAAAAAGAGATAATAGAGCATAGATAATAGAGAATAGATAATAGATGCGGGGTTTTCGTCCCGAAATATATACACAGAGATAAAATAAAAACCACCGCGTGGGTGGTTAAAATCAGCCGTTCGGGATTGGTGCGCATACGCGCACCGACCTGGTGCAATCGCCGTTCGGCGACCGGCGTTATTCCGCCTTTGCACTGCGGTTCAAACCCCCGTCACGGGGGTTTGAGTTCCAGAATACACACAGAAATAAAATAAAAACCACCGCGCGGGTGGTTTTTATTTTATCTTGGTGGATGTTGAGGGACTCAAACCCCCGACCCTCTCGGTGTAAACGAGATGCTCTAATCAACTGAGCTAAACATCCAAAGCCGGCAAATCATAATTGATTTTTTGCCGTTTGTCCAGTTTTTATTTTTTACGGCATTGGGACGCCGGCGGTTGCCGCGCCCATAACATCGTCAATCAATGCGTCTGCCTTGGCCTTGGCGTCGTTATATGCCGCCGAAACCAACGCCGCGACCGCGTCTGCGCCGCGCGCCAATACGTCTGGGCGAATTGTTATTTCAACCAAATCATATTTGCCAGACATCGTGATTACGCACGCACCGTCATCTGCGATGCCTGCAACGTGCATTGAAGCCAATTTTTCCTGGGCTGCGGACACCTTGTTCTGTAATTCGGCGGCCTGGGCCATTAAACTTTCCATATCCATAGAAATATCCCCCACTTAATAAAATATGCGCCCCAGACGGGGCGCATAACCCATTTTTACATTAGTCTGCGATTTCGCGACCTGTTTTCTGGTCAATGCCGACCATAGACATACGTGTTTTGCCACGTTTGTCGGCCCCCAGATAACGGACGTAAACCTTGTCACCTTCGTGAATCTTGGTATCTTCAATCTTGGCAATGCGTTCGCCCGTGATTTCAGAAATATGAACCATTGATTCAAATCCGTTCAAGATTTTCACAAACAGACCAAAATCTTTGATTCCAGATACGACGCCCTGGTAAATCATACCGACTTCTGGTTCTGCGACAATGTCCTTGATACGGGCGATTGCGTTGTCTGCGTCGTCCTTGGACGTTGCCATAATTTTAATCGTTCCATCATCGGCCAAATCAATTTGGGTGTTCGTTTCACGGGTCAATGCCTGGATAACACTGCCACCCTTGCCGATAACATCACGAACCTTGTCCGGGTTGATTTTCATAGTGTATGCCTGGGGCGCATATTCAGACACGTGATTACGCGGTGCCTTGATTGCCTTTTCAATTTTGCCCAAGATGTGCATACGACCGTCTTTTGCCTGGGCCAATGCGCGTTCCATAATTTCAAATGTGATAGATGTGATTTTAATATCCATCTGCAACGCAGTGATACCCTGGTCAGTTCCTGTCACCTTGAAATCCATATCGCCCAAGTGGTCTTCGTCACCCAAAATATCGGTCAAGATTGCGTAATCATCGCCCTCTTTAATCAGACCCATTGCGATACCTGCGACCGGACGGGTCAATGGCACGCCACCGTCCATCATTGCCAATGTTGCGCCACACGTTGTCGCCATTGACGATGAACCGTTGGATTCCAAAATATCCGACACAACACGGATAACATAGTCAAATTTTTCACGGCTTGGCACCATTGGGTGCAACGCACGCCACGCCAAATTACCGTGACCTAATTCACGACGACCTGGGGATTTCAGACCCTTGGCCTCGCCCACGGAATAGCCCGGAAAATTATAGTTCAGGATAAAATCGCGTTCTTCGGCACCGTCCAATGATTCCAATGGCAATGCATCTTTGCCACCGCCCAATGTCAATGATACCAACGCCTGGGTTTCGCCACGTGTGAACAGGGCCGAACCGTGTGCGCGTGGCAATACGCCCAATTCAATTTCAATCGGACGCACGGTTTTTGTATCACGACCATCAATACGTGGTTTGCCGGCCAAGATATTACCGCGCATAATACGTGCTGTAATATTTTCAACAATTTCATCGGCAAACGATTCCAGCGTAGATGTCGCAGTTGTTGTTTCTGGGAACAATTCTGGAATACGTGCCTTGGCCGCGGCGTGAACATTTGCCAATGCGTCCAAACGAACCAATTTTTCCTTTATCTGCAATGCATTTTCAATGTCGCCGGCAAAGCGTTCAAAATCAGATTCCATTGCAACATATTCAGCCGATTTTTCCGGTGTTGCCCAACGTGGCTTGCCACATTTTTCAGCCAATTCGTTGATTGCCTGAATTACAACCTGTTGCGCATCAAAACCAAATTTAACCGCGCCCAGTGTTGTTTTTTCGTCCAGTTCGCCGATTTCAGATTCAACCATCAACACGCCGTCTTTGGTTGCAGCAACGACCAAGTCCATTTCAGAATCTTCGGTCACTTTTTTTGACGGGTTCAAGATATATTTGCCGTCCATATAACCAACACGCGCCGCACCAATCGGGCCTGCGAACGGAACGCCAGACAATGCCAACGCCGCAGATGACGCAATCATCGCCAAAATATCCGGCTGGTTCTTTTTATCGTATGAAAATGTCTGTGCGATAATCTGGACCTTGTTCTTGAACGTTTCAGGAAACAGTGGGCGAATCGGGCGGTCAATCAAGCGCGCCGTCAGTGTTTCAGCGGTTGATGCCTTGCCTTCGCGGCGGTCACGCGACCCCGGAATACGACCAGCCGATGCAAACTTTTCCTGGTAATCAACGGTAAGCGGAAAGAAATCCTGACCTTCTACTGCGGTCTTTTCTGCGCAAACAGTTGCCAAAACCATTGTGCCACCCATTGTCGCCAATACTGCACCGTTGGCCTGTTTCGCCATACGACCTGTTTCCAGACGCAATGTTTCATCACCGTATGGAACCTCTACCACAACAGGATTGTTCAAATGCGTTTTTTCACCTTTGTCAAATAAACCAAACAACATTATTTTTTCTCCATTTTATGTTTTTGTTAGATGCGAAGAAAAATTATTCGTTTTTGCACTCTGGTAAAAGTACAAAAATGAACAATTTCCCCGTTCGCACCGATTGATTATAAATGATATTTGCGTTGATGCAAATGTTTTCATTTACCTTTTTTGACCTGCCCTGTTGCGTACAGGTGACCATATTCCAAAACTGTCCGCATCATAACATCGCCAAATCCGCGCTTTGACATAAAGCGATACGCCGCCATTATGTCGTTCGTCCAATCACAAAATCCGGCCGTTTCCCAGTCAATAAACGCGGCAATGTCGCCTGTTTCTGGATTCACAATAAAATTACCACCAATATCCCCATGATACCAGCCATACATAAACCCAGGCTTTGCCCCACGGGGCTTTAACGATTTTAATTTTACCGGGTCAGACATACCAATCTGGTAAATAAATGCCGCCAACTGTGATGCGATTTTATCTGCGTGACGCCGAACATCGCGCGCACGCATAGTTGCCAACGTTTGCCCCGTGATAAATTCATACTTTAATACGTCCATACCACGAAATTGCAACAATTCCATTTTCGGCAACCGCACCGGCGACACATTGCGAAACGCGTCTGCGAACATTTTTTCCCGGCGCGGGCTGTCTGCGCGCGCGTCAACCAGTGGGAATTTATACGCAACCGTATTATTCAAAACAACGATAATCTTTTTCATACCGTTGTGTCCCTGGTATGTGCGAACAGTCGGCCGCACCAGACCAGCGTCGCGCACCGCGAAATCAACATACGATTTAATATCAAACTGGGCGCGCACCCGAACGCGATGTCGCACAGATTTACTGGGGATAAAACCACACGCCAAATTGACCAGGAATTTTTTCACAGACATAAAATCCACCATATATTTTTGTTTTACATATATTCCTATGAATACGACAAAAAAGCAATAAAAAAACCGGGCAACGCCCGGATTTATTATTTACGCAGACCCAATTTTTTAATCAGTTCTTCGTATTCAGAAACGCTGTTCTTTTTGATATACGCCAACAGTTTCTTGCGACGGTTCACCATCAACAACAGACCACGTTTTGAATGTTGATCCTTGTGATTAGCCTTCATGTGTTCGGTCAAATTGCGAATACGTTCTGTCAAGACAGCAACCTGGGACGCAGCCGAGCCACCGTTATCTTTTTCTGTTGTTTTAAATGCGTTTATCAGTTCAGACTTTTTTTCTTTTGTAATGGACATTACATTTTCCTTTGTTATTTAAATTGTTCGTTTTGGGCGCAGTTCACCGTCCACAACCGTTCCAATTCCAATGAACACATCACCAGAATACACACGGCGCAGACCATCGTCCCCACCCGTTTGGATAAACCCACCATTGCGATACCGCGTGGCCGATTCATCGCCCAGATTCAGAACCGGAATGTCCCCCAGTCCAAAATCCACTGGATTCAGATATTTTCTGAAATCGCCCCCATTATTGACCAGATTTTCCAGAAAATCAAGTTTTACAGTGTTTTTTAATGTGAACACGCCTGATTGCGTGCGACGTATCATTGTGACCGTGGCAATGGCCCCGACGGCCGCGGCAATATCGCGCGCCAATGCACGAACGTATGTTCCACGACTGCACCGCAGGCGAAATTGTAATTCTTGGTCTGTCTGGCCAATGAATTCCAGCGCATATATTTCAACACTGCGCGCAGCAGGCGTGACGTTTTGACCACTGCGCGCCAATTCGTATGCACGCCGCCCAGACACGTGTACCGCACTGAACGCCGGCGGTATTTGCGAAATTTTTCCAACAAATGTCGGCAACACAGCCAAGACCGCCCCCAATTCCGGGACAAAGCCATCTTGTCGCACAATGCGCCCGGTGATATCCAACGTGTCTGTCTCAAAACCAAACACCATTGAAAACAAATATTCTTTGACCGCAGGATTTACATCTTCTATGAACGGTATCATTTTCGTTGCAGAACCAATCGCAATCGGCAATACCCCAGTTGCCATCGGGTCCAGTGTGCCGATATGTCCAACCGTGCGCGCACCAAACAATCGCGCCACACGCGCGCCAGCCGTACGGCTGAACAGTCCGGACGCTTTATCTAAAAATACCCACCCGGAATCAGTCACGACATCTGTCCTTGACGTTTGATTTGAACCGCGCAAATTTCGTCAAGAAACGCACCAGTTCTGTTTTTGCACGTTCCCGACGTGGCCACAACTGGCGCATATTACGACAATCAAAAACCGCATCAACCGTATGCTGGGCAACGGCAACTTCGCGCCACTGGCGTTTTATAACACCGTTCTGGTTGTCCTGGGCAATGCAATCGGCCGGCACAGTCACAACCAAACGTTTGCCATCTTCGCGGACATCACACGCGACCAAAAATCGTGGCCCCCATTTTACATCAGAATCCATAGATACGCCGTCACAAGACGCCTCGGAACAAAAACCCAGTTGAAATTCTGGCAATCCGACCTGCAAGTGCGTGCTTTTATGTGGCCGCATAAAAAACTCGTCCAGTTGGCGCATATAGTCCGTTAAATCAACTGGATTATAAAATTCTTGCTGTTGTGGGGTGTAAAAGGGTGTTTTAAATATAATTTTCGCCTTTAATCTCATTTCATCGTCCTTTGATGGATTATTGATTTGGTCTGTTTTGTGTCCCCCTACTCTCCGAATAACGATAATTGGGCGCGACGCGTTGGTTCTGCCACGCGATTTTGCGTCCGTTTGCCCGACGCCGGAACGGTGTCTGTCGCCGGTGGCGTTGGCGTGCTGTCCTGGCCCGATTCCAGCCCCGACAACACAGATTCTGCGCGCGAAACAACCGATGCAGGCATTCCAGCCATACGCGCCACATGTATACCATAAGACCGATTCGCAACCCCGGCAACAATTTTATGCATAAAAATAATCTCGTTATTATGTTCACGCACATCAATGGTCAAACAACGCACATTATGCAGTTTTCCCGGGGCGCGTCCAACCAGCCCGGTCAATTCGTGATAATGCGTTGCAAACAACGTCCGTGGCCCCATTGTGTCCAGGTATTCTAGCACCGCCTGGGCAATCGCCATACCATCGTATGTCGCAGTCCCCCGCCCTATTTCATCAAAAATGATAAACGAACGTGATGTCGCCCGACGCAGGATATTGGCCGTCTCACTCATCTCTACCATAAATGTAGATTGTCCGGCGGCCAAATTATCCGACGCGCCGACACGACTGAACAACTGGTCACAAATGCCGACCGTCGCAGATAACGCCGGCACAAATGACCCCAGGTGCGACAACACGACAATCAACGCGTTTTGACGCAAATATGTTGATTTACCGGCCATATTAGGCCCCGTCAACAGCGCAATCGGTTGCGCATTTAAATTACAATCGTTTTTAACAAAATTATCACCACGTGAACGTAATGCCCACTCTATAACCGGGTGACGGCCACCAACAATGTCAAATGCATTGTCATCTGTGACATTGGGACGCACCCACGAATAATCACGCGCCACCACCGCCAACGAATACCAAACATCTAAATCCGCCAACAAATCCGCCACAGACAACAAATCGTCTGATATGGCACGAATTGCGTCAATCATACGGGCAACGATATCCGCTTCTATGCCGGCGGCCTTTTCTGCGGCACTGCGCACATCATTGTCTAAATCAATCAACTGGGCGGTGGTAAAACGCATATTGCCGGCCAACGTCTGGCGATGAATAAACCCAGATTCTGGGGCCATTAAACCGTCTGCCCGGGCGGACGGCACCTCTATAAAATATCCCAGAATATTATTGTATTTAATTTTCAGCGTATGCACACCTGTGCGTGCGGCGTATTCCGCCTGGAGTCCTGCAATCGTTTCCTTGGCCCCATGGGACAGTCCACGCATATAATCCAGTGACGCATCAAACCCGTCACGCACCACACCACCATCACGGAAAAATGTCGGCAATTCGTCCGCCAGACAACGTCGCAACTGTAATGCCAATTCATCGTGCGTATTTATCGCCGCAACGCGTGTTGCCAGCCCCGAATCCAGACGTGGCCCCATCATTTTGAAATTTGGCAATTCTATCAAGAAATCTGCGATATGGCGCATATCGCGTGGCGTCCCGCGCCCAGACAACAGACGCGTCAAACTGCGCCCGACATCAGGCACCGTTGTCAACGCGGTCGCAACCGCCCCCATAACATCATCATTTAACAACAGGTGTGCAATATGTTCCTGGCGACGACAAATTTCAGTCACGTCACCCGATAATGTGCGCATATATCCACGCAACTTGCGCGCCCCGGCCGCCGTCTTGGTATTATCCAAAACATCAATCAGGCACGCCCCACCATCGGTAATCGGCGCATCTATTTCCAAACTGCGCCAGGTGGCCGAATCAATCAATAATTGCGTTCCAGATTTATATACATACGGCGCGCGAAATGTGACCGACGCGTCACGCTGGGTATTAAATAAATATCCAGCCAAAATTTCAATGGCCGATGTGGCAACAATGTCCCCAGCAATCGCACCACCAAACACACGCGACACAATCTGGTCAATATCGCCACGCCGATATAATTTTTCATAAACAGGTGTTGTCTTGAACACATCGCGCAGGTGCAAAATCGTTTGATTTTCAGCCGCAGATTCTGGATAAATAACCTCGGCTGGGCGAATACGAACCAAATCGTCCAACACGTCCGCCGTGCGGCCAACAAAAAACTCGCCCGTTGATATATCACAGCCGGCAATATCAAATACGTCGCCCGACATAACAACCGCAACCAAGAAATTTGAATTTTTCGGCGTCAGCAAATTTTCATCAGTCAGCGTCCCCGGGGTCAACACGCGAATCACACGACGTTCAATATATTTATGACCGCGCGCCTTGGCCTGGGCCGGTGTTTCCATTTGTTCAACCAGCGCAACCTTGAACCCAGCGCGCACCAAACGCCCGAAATAATTATCGGCCGCGTGCCACGGAATACCACACATCGGGATACTGTCCCCGTCTGCATCTGTTCCGCGCGCCGTCAAAACCAACCCCAGATTTTGGCTGATTATTTTTGCATCATCAAAAAAAGATTCATAAAAATCCCCCAATCGGAACATCAACAATGCGTCTGGATTTTCAGATTTCATATCCACGTATTGTTGCATAACCGGGGTCAATTTTGATTTTTCCGCCACAACTAAATCCGTTTATTTACGCGCCAACCTTTAACGTTTCAATTTTCAGTTCTGCTTCTTTCAGCAACTGTTCGCAATACGCCTTTAACTTGATACCCTGTTCGTATGCGGCGACCGAATCCGCCAGCGGTAATTGGCCAGATTCCATTTTTTTGACCAATTCAGTCAACTGGTTATACGCTTCTTCAAAAGACAGTTTTTTTTCGTCCATTTTTTATCCTGTATTTTTACACTGTCCACGATACAAGAAATTTTCCGGGTTGTAAAGAATTATGCGCCAATACCCCCAACAAAAAAACACCGGCCAATACCGGTGTTTTTATTCTATTTATCCAGTCCCATTTTCTGTTGCATTTCCACCAGCGTGGGCGTTTCAACCCCCAATCGCCCAGCGCGCCGTATCAACCCAGACAGTGCAAATATCCCCTCTACTGTGCCAACCAGATTTTCGCCACGCGCGATTGCCATACCACCGGAAAAATTCCGACTGGTTTCAGATGTCGCAGACAAGAATAAATCGCCAATTCCACATAAATCCAAAAACGTCTGAATCTGTGCGCCCGACGCCAGTCCTATTTGCACAACCTCGCCCCAGGCACGGGTAAATATCATCGCGCGTTCATTTTCACCGGCGGCCGCAACCGAATTATATCCGCAAATCAATGCAACTGCGTTTTTTCCAACGCCACAGATTTCTGCGCCAATTACGTCTTGGCTGGGGGTAATGTATAATTTATTCAAAATCGCCCTGCCCGTCTGTAATGCCAAATCTTTCCGCGCCGCCAACGTAGAACCTGTTGGAACACCGCGTGCAACCTCGGCCGCGAATTGCGGGCCAGACAAAACGGCGTAATCACGACAGGCCGGCATAACATCTGCGATTATTTCAGACATAAAATCGCCCGATGACGGTTCGGCCCCCTTGGTGCAAACAATCACCGGTTGCCCACGATAATACGCCGCCGCCCCACGCATAGTTTCACGGAAAAACGCCGCAGGCGTCACAACCAACCACGCGTCCATACCAGCCATATCGGCCATTTCACGCGTCAGTGTTAAATTTTCTGGAATTTGAACACCGTCAAATTCTTTTAATACGCCATCATAAGACCATAAAACAACATCTGCACCACCGCGCGCAGAAACCACCGCCAGCGCCGTTCCCCACGCGCCCGCGCCAATAACACCTACTTTCATCTTAATATCCTTAGTTTTTTGTTTATTGTGGGGACACTGACCAATCCATCATCTGATAAATCAATTGCACGCATGTATGCGTCACGTGCCTTGTCATATTCGCCAACGGTCACATACATATCCCCCAGGTGCATAAATAACGATGAACACTTCACAGATACTTCGCCAACCCGTGACAGTATTTCAATTCCTGCCGCCGCCCCTTCGCGCGCAGCGACAACAACGCCCAACGTATCCCACGCCATTATATCCGTCGGATTTTTACGAACCAACGTCATCGCATAATCATAGGCATTTTCAATATCGCGATTTTGGGCGGCCCATATCTTGGCCTGTAATGCCAAAATGTCGCCATCAACGGGCTGTGCGCTTGACGCAGCCTTTATATCGTGCGCAGCCGCGTCAAAATCCCCAAACACATAATGGATATTTGCACGCGTCTTTAAAAAGAACGCACGCCCACCAGATGTCAAATTTGGGTTATCCAGTGCGTCGTTCACCGTACGCAACGCAGCACGACGTTCGCCATTTTGAACATAATACGCAACCAGCCGCCCCGTCGCAGGCACAAACAGCGGATTTTGACGCACCGCTGCGCGTAAACTGCGCACATCGCCACTGCGTTCAGCCGTGCGCAACACGCCGAACAAATAAAACGGGCTGTCCGATTTTATTTTGGAAAAATACGCGTCATAATCGCCTGCGTTGTTAAAGAAAAACTGGCCCAAATAATAGTTCACGGCGTCGTTATCTGCCCCAAAATTTGGTCCCGTTATCTGGGCAAAACGCAACAACAATAACGACAGGTCAGAATACATCATAATCTGGGTGTGCGAAACATTTTGAACCAAACTGAACGCCAGTGCGTTTTTATATCCCGAAAACGTATCCCACGTTGGCAAATTATCATAATCCAGCATATACATTCCGCCCGGGCGCGCTGTAAATTCTGTGCGCAGTTTATCCGCAGCATCTGACATATTATTTTTTTGATAAAACGCCATTATATACATATAGTCGTTTATATTCATAAAATCAGAACGAACCGCGGCAAATTCCTTGGCAGCGGTGGCCACATCGCCTGTTTCGGCATAAATCTGGCCACGGACAAACGCCTTCCACGAATCGTTTGTCGGCAACGTCTTGATAAACTTTAAGGCATCAGCCTTGCGTCCGGTTGCAACCGATGACCATATCCGCAACGGCGCCGCAAGCGCAGATTCATCTTTGCGGTGATTTTTATACACCGCGTCCCAATTATCAGTTGAAACCAAATATGCGTCGTAAATTATCCGCGCAGGCACAGTTTTATCGTCTTTCAAATCTGCACTGTTCGCAGGCAATTTACCGCCCAAGAATTCTGACAAATAACGCACAGAACGCACTGTTGCGTAATCCACATCTTGCAAATCTGCGGTAAATATCGCAGCCGTGTCAAAATCATTGACATAAACCGCGTGTTGCGCCGCCAAGAACGCACCATACTTGCTGGTTGGGAAATGGTATATTTCCGACTTTTTTCCAACCGCAGACCAATTCCAAATTGCAATTCCTGTGCCAACAACCGTTGCCAGAATCGCCCCCCCAATAAATAAACTTTCTATTTTTCTCATAACTGTGTTAGAATACCCCTTATGGATAACAATGTCAAATTTCAAACTTATGCAACACTGTTGCGTGAATGGTCAAAAAAAATGAACCTGGTTGCGCCCAGCACCCTGGCCGATTTAGAATCGCGCCACTTTGCCGATTCTGCGCAACTGACCGATATTTTACCGCGCGATGTAAAAATCGCCGATATGGGCAGTGGGGCCGGTTTTCCTGGCGTTGTATTGGCCATATTGGGCTGGGACGTGACCTGTATTGAATCCATTGGTAAAAAGGCGGCATTTTTAAACGAATTAAAAACGCGCCTGGATTTACCAAACCTGACCGTATTTCACGGACGGCTGGAAGATTTTGTTAAAAAAATACCGGCAAACACCGGCGATTTAGTATTTACTGCACGCGCATTTGCGCCACTGGTAAAAATATTGGACTATGTTTCACATAAAAAATGCCGGCTTTTTTTACTAAAAGGCCGGGATATCAAATCTGAAATCGCCGTTGCAAAACAGAAATATGATTTTGAATACGATTTGATTCCGTCCAAGACCGGCGACGGCTTTATAATTACAATCAAAAAACACCGGTAATTTCATATGAAACAAGCCACAATATACTGATACTAGGCTGTTTTTTCATTTTTTGCTTTTAATATGCTTTGACCGGGTTTTTGCACCACGGACAGCACCATATTTTTAATATCCTGCATTACTTTTTTACGCATTTCCGGACTGGCCGACGTCCATAAATTTACCGGTCCACGCAATGTTTCAAACGACCACACCGGCGCCCAAAGGGACGCGTCTGGAACAAATATTCCGGGTTCAACCGTCGTACACGCACTGTTTATCGTCTTGCATAAACGCTGTCTTTTTTTGACGGCTCTGGCAACCGTTGAATGATAAAACCCACGATTAAACGAACTTTTAAAGTGATCCAACGCACATTCCAAAACGATATCTGCAACCGCCTGATTGCTGAAATCAACCGGAATGACATAATTCATTGTTGACGGCAACGCGGATATTTTTTCATCAGCCAGACGCTGTTGTTGTCTGGCCACCGGGAAAGCCTTGCCTGTTTTATAATGATAATCTATTGCCTCTATAATTTCAGCCGCAGGTGCCACAATCTCGTTCACTATGGCAACTTCGCCACGGGTCAGCGGCGACGCCTGGTTTCTGCCAATCTGGATAAGGTGTGCCTTGCGCGCATGTTCCTTCTCGTGTCGCAGGGTCAACTGCGCAACACGATTGTTCGCCTCGCAAAAATAGCGGATTTTGTCCTGTTCGCTGTCCGCCTTGAAATATTTCATAACAATCTTGTTTTCACCGGGCAGAAATGCACCAGCCGCCGCATGGCGCAAAATATTGTTAAAATTTTCATCATTTACAATAACTGTATCAGTGCAATATTCCAATGGAACAACACGATACTCTGAAACAGGTGACGAAACCACCGGGCGATCAGACGCAGCACCAGGCGTGACATAAGAACACACGCCCAACGCAGACACAATCGCCGCCACAGTCAATGAAACGCCCCAAGAATCTTTGAATTTCATACAGAATATTATACCCCAAAACAGGCGTTTTGTCAAAAAAAATTGTTTCATGTGAAATAACACATATCATATTGATTTTAAATGATTTTTGCACCGTAAATATAATTAGCTTGACCGATTCGGCTGTATTTTATAAGGTTATAACATATAAAATATGGACAAGGAAGAATGACAACAATTATCGCATTTGCAAATCAAAAGGGCGGTGTTGGCAAAACAACAACCGCAATAAACATCGGCGCATCATTGGCGACAATAAAAAAACGCGTTTTGCTGATTGACCTGGACCCCCAGGGAAATGCCGGCACAGGCCTGGGTTTTGTGCGCAGCGCGCACCCAGAAAGCGTCTATGGCGTTATCATGGGAACGGCGTTGGCCGCCGATAATATTCTGACCACGGCTGTGCCAAATCTGCATATTATGCCGTCCAGTATGGCGTTGGCCGGGGCCGAAATTGATTTGCTGGACGCAGATAATCGCGAATTCCGTCTGCGCGACGCGTTGGCACCGATTGCCGAACATTACGATTATATATTGCTGGATTGTCCGCCGACATTGGGATATTTAACCATAAACGCATTGGCGGCATCTGACCGTGTTGTTGTCCCGATGCAGTGCGAATTTTACTCGCTAGAAGGGGTTCAGCAACTGATGATGACAATCCGCGCTGTGCATGACAAACTGAATCCAAATTTGTCCGTTCTGGGATTTTTGCTGACAATGTATGATCGTCGCTATGGCGTCACACGCGCGGTTGACGACGATGTTCGCAAGGCGTTTGGCGACCAGGTATTTAAAACCGTTGTTCCGCGCAATGTCCGTATGTCCGAAGCGCCCAGTTTCGGCAAACCGGCATTATTTTATGACTTTAACTGTTCGGGTGCCCAGGCGTATTTGCGTGTTGCAACCGAAATAATTCAAAAACTGGAAGGGGATAAAAATGGCAACTAAATTCGGATTAGGGCGCGGCTTGGCCGATTTGCAAAGCGAAATGGGAACCAGTGTACCGAATATATCGGTTTTAACCGGCGCAGACGGTCGCGTTGTTGTAAAGCATATTCCACTGATTCAGATTGGCGCAAACCCAGACCAGCCACGCAAGACATTTAGCGAAGAAGAATTGGCTGATTTGGCGGCGTCTATCAAAGAAAAGGGTGTATTGAGTCCGATAATGTTGCGCGCCGTCACAGGACGCCCATATATGTATGAAATCGTCGCCGGCGAACGTCGTTATCGCGCCAGTAAAATGGCCGGCCTGGCAGAAATTCCGGCATTGATTAAAAAAATGACCGACAGCGACGCAATGGAAGTTGCACTGATTGAAAACGTCCAACGCGAAAACCTGAACCCAATAGAAGAGGCCGTCGCATACAAAAACCTGATGGTAAAATGCGATTATTCACTGGAAGATGTGGCGCGCCTGATAAGTAAATCGGCCAGTTATATCCGCAACAGCCTGCGCCTGGACAGCGATTTACCAGAAAGCGTCAAAGACCTGGTACGCAGTGGCCAATTATCGGCGTCACACGCGCGCACAATCGCCGTTTCTGATAATCCCGAGGCATTGGCCCACGACATTATAACCCAGGGCCTGTCTGTGGCAGATACCGCAACCCGTGTAAAACAGGGTCCACGTCGCACAGGTGGTCGCACATACATCAATAAAACAATAGACGACACCGCACGGCGCGATATTGAATCACGTATCCACGCCGCATTGGGTGTGCCGGTAAAATTGCAAGAACGCCGGGGTGGGGCAGGGCAAATTGTTTTATCTTTTGCCACACGAATCCAGATGAATGAATTGGTTGAAAAACTGACAAAATAAATCAAAAAAAGGCCGGCAAACACCGGCTTTTTTTTAATATTTCCTGGCCGTCAAAAAAGCGACAAAAAACACCGGCATTTGCCGGTGTTTTTTGATATTTTTACAACACTATTATTTAACAGTTGTTGTTGCGTTACGGTTGAATTTCCAAACCTTTTCGCCGGTTCCCTGAACCAATGGGCGTTCTTTACCATAAGAGATGGTAGAGATACGTTTGGAATCAATGCCGTCTTTGACCAAAACAGCCTTGGCTGCGTTTGCACGACGTGCGCCCAATGCCAAGTTGTATTCGGTTGAACCACGTTCGTCGCAGTTACCAGCAATCTGGATTTTTGTATCTGCGTGATTCTTCATATACAAAGACTGACCCAACAGGTTGTCGTGCGCTTCATCAGAAATTTCCGAAGAATTGAACGCAAAGAATACACGTTGATCATTCAAGTCAGCAGGTTCAACGATGCTGGAACCACCACAGGCAGCCAACAAACCAGCGACACCGGCCAACATAGCAAAGTTTTTAATTTTCATGAAAATACTCCCTTGAGTTTCTGTTGCTCGTGGTATAGTCTATAATGAAATATTTGAAAAATCAAGGAAAATTAAAAAATGCCCTGCAAAGAATTGCAAGATTTAGTCTTGGCTGGTGTCCGTTGGGAACTGACTGACGTTCCGTTTGCCATGTCGCAACGTGCGGCCGTGGCCGCCGCAGCGCGCGAAAACAACGACGCCCAGTGAATCAATGTCGCCCGGGCGCGTCGCCATTGCG
>URSG01000006.1 GCA_900550565.1 uncultured Rickettsiales bacterium
CACGTAAATCTGTGTCGCACCCAGACCGCCCCGTGGTCGTGGCAGTGGCAACGGTGTTTGTGGCGTCGGCCGCGTCCAGGGCCGCGCGCTGGGCGCGGATAAGTTCTGCGCGGTCGTTTGCCGATGTGTCCACAGAACTGGTCGCGCCAGTTCCCAATGCACTGTCAAACTGGGACGTTTTGTCAATGATTGCAACCGGTTCAGGTGTTTTAGATACCTGGACATCAGGGGTTGTTGTCGGCTGGTCATCGGTTGTCGTTGTGTCCGCCGTTGTTGATGTCGTGGACGATGTCCCCAGGTGCGCCGCCAATGTTGGCATACGCCGGGCGACGGTTGGACGGGCGGCCACCGATGATGATGTGCCACGCGGAACAACGTTCGCGGCACGCGCCGATGCGCATACACACAACGCCAGAACAGCGACGCTGTATATAATGTTTGTTTTTAAAATGCCGTTTTTGTTTGTCATTTGTTCCGCTTTCCCGTTTTATTTCAATACTGCGCACGCCAGGTCATAGAATTTACATAAACTGGTCGCCATTGATGTTTCGGACGAATTGTTGTCGCACTTGTTCGCCATACTGCGTTCACATACAGTCTTGATACACGCGTCGCGACCGGCGTTGTTGGTGCAATTCGCGCGCGCCGTCGCCAGTTTTTTATCACGGGCATCTTGGTATGATTTGACAATGTTGTCCACCGCAGTGGCGGCGTTTTTCAGCGTGCTGTCACGCGCAGATATTAAACCAGTCCGTATTTCCGCCAGGTACGCGTCGCAACCGGTGGCGGCCACACTGCACGTGGCAAAGAATTTGTCAAAATCACTGTCGCTGGCACAGGCACTGTAATCCGCGTTGCAATGATTATCGGTGATGATACAGGCGGAAATGTTGGTCTTGCACGATGTGGCCGATGCGGTCTTGTTCCCGGCCGTGCGCAGGGACGCCATTTCTGCACTGATTCCAGCGGCGCGACACGATTGTTCAATCAGACCGTCATACGCGTCAGACGCGTCATCAGGTGTGCAATCGGTGACACGGGTCAAACACTGTTGAATTGCCCACGCATAGCGCGCAGATGGTTCGCTGGGGGCGCGTTTTAATTCCTTGTCCGAAATGTTATAGCGCGCCGATGTGCCAACCGCAACACTGCGCATACCAGTGTCACCGGGCGTGCCGGCGTTTGATGTGCCACAATACTGGCACCGCGCCGCCGGGTTAGACGACACGTTTATCGCACACACAGAATCCAGACAGCGGGTTAAATTTGCAACCGAACATGCCGCAAATGCGCCGTATGGCACAGTTGCACAGCCAATAATAAAGAATAATATACGTGTTTTCATTTCTCTCTGCTTGGGTAAATTATACCAAAAAAAGGGCAGGTTGGACAACATAAAAAACACAAAAGTACCCAGGTAATAAAATTATTATGCATTTATACTTGACAAAAACAGCCTTTTGTCCTATATTACGTGTCGTAAGGATATAACAAAAGGATTTGAAATGGCATTAATAAGAAAACCATTTAACAAAAACATGCTGGTGGGGATTTCGTCTGGCGTGGCCGCTGCGATGATTTTTTGCTTTGGCATTAAACAATGCGCAGATAAAAAAAGTGCATACGCCGAACGTGATGCCGCCAAAGCCAAGACTGAACAGATTGTCAAAAAGGCCAACGATGTTACCGCACGCGCCAATGTTGTGATTGACAGCCTGTATGATGAAAACAGTGCGTTGCGTCATGCAAATCACGAATGCGATACAATCAGCGAAAATCAGGCAAATGAAATAGATGCGTTAAATGATTCTATTTCGTCATTGAACGAGTCTTTGCAGGACGCTGCACGTAAACTGGAAAATGCACAGAAACAGAAAGTGCGCCCAGCAGTCCGCAAAACGCAACCACGCAAACAGAAAATCACCGGTCCTGGGGCCCCAGAAAAAGTGCGTCGCGCAACACGCCGTATGCCGGGAACACCACGTGTCCAGGTGGTGGGTGGCGACGAAGTGGTTGTCCAACGCCCGGGTCAAGGCACGGTTGTTGTTGGTGACGGTAATGCAGTCGTCGTTGGCAACGGCAACACAGTCGTTGTGAACGCAAATCGCGAAAAAGTCAATGCGGCAACAGATACTTTGAAACGGTATTCTGTGACCATCACACGCCAGTGGATTGGCAAACGTCGCGTAAAATAATTTTGCACCAGAAAAAACAGTTCGCGGTAAATGCGAACTGTTTTTTTTATAGACATATAATTTCAATCTGTGTTATGATATTTGACACAGAGAGAATTTTATATGAAATACATCAGAATTTTATTGCTTTCATTGTTTGTAATGCCGTTCGCGGCACGTGCGGCGTCGTCTGAATTTATGGTTGCGGCGCAACTGTTGGCGGCGGCGAAAAACGCCGATATTCAACAGGTTCAGGCCCTGATAAACAATGGCGCAAATGTGAACTTTGTGGATTCAACGGGTATGTCCATTGTTTGCACGGCGTTGATGAATAATGACGTGCGCGCGGCCCAGATTTTACAGATGTATGGGGCCGATGCGTCAAACTGTGACCGACAAATCCGAAAGTATAAATCCAAAAATACGACCACCGGTTCTGGCGGATTATTCGGTGGGCTGTCGTCCGCCCAAAGTATTACACTGGCGGCGGCAGGGGCCGCCGTTGTTGTTGGTGGACTGTTATTGTTGACTGACGTCTTTGATCCGGGAAACGATAATAAATCGTCATCATCTGGTGGTAATCGTGGTGATGACAAACCGGGTGGAAATACCGGTGGCAGTGCAACTGGTGCTGGGAAAATTCCCGTTGGGCCCGCATATCTGACGGCGGATGGAAAAATTGATTACACCACGGATAAGTACAAAGCAAATTTAGCCTTGTGGAATCCGTCGGCCGGTGGCGTGTTTGAATGGGATTTTAATTATTTTCGGCCAGGGGTTCAAGGGACTAATAATTATTTAACCGATGGTATTACGGTTCCGATGCAGAATTATTTGCTGATGATGCATGGGTATTCGTCGTTCGCCAACGGATATATGGGCCAGAAAACATTTCGTGATTCTGCAAACAACCCACAAAAGGCGGCATACGAGGGGAAACCTGTGCTGGTATCGCTGATTAGCGAAAATGGTATAAGCCCAACGGGTTCGGCCGACCGGGGCGACGGGATTGTATATGGCCTGACGGCGGCAACAAATGCACAAACGGCACGCACAGATAAATATTTGAATTACAGCAATCCGACCAGTGAAAACAGCACGGTTGTTCTGGGGGCTGAACAAAAGGGTTTTGATTTGTCGGGTTCTGGGACGGCGATGAATCCGTTCGCGTCGGCAAATCAAAGTGCGCTGGCAAAAATCATTGGTGGTTGGAATGCTAAAAACGCGCGTAGCACGGGCGACTTGTTCGGCTTTGTTCCAAATGGCCAGTTGGGAATATGGCGCACGGGTGGCGGATATACCTGGACAGATGTGACAGACCCAACGTCTGGGGCCGTCCAAGGAACAGTGGCCAAAGGAACAGGGACCAGCACGTCTGCAATGGAAATTGGTGACACAATTACAATAAACGGCAAATCATATAAATTGTCCCTGGCGTTGGGGGACAGTTCGGTCACAAATCCGACAATTACTGTAAATGGCACAACGTATAAATTGGCCGCGGACAGCAAGGTGATACGTGGTGTATGTACGGCAACAAATTCGGCCGATTGTGATGGGGTTTCTGATATTGCAATTTATGTCGGAACCGATGGATATTATTATGTGAACACCACGGGTGGCAACCGGCCAGATGCGGTATATGTCGTAAATAACAATAATCTGTATACCCAGAAAACACAACAGGCCACCGATATAAATAATTATACGGCAATGTTCGCTGCACGCGCGACGGGTGGTGCGGCGATTGCAAATGCGGCGCTGAACCCAAAATCGCGTGCGGTTTCATATCTGGATTTGGGCGGACTGGAAACGGCGTTTAAACTGAATTCAGGCGCGGATAAAAAAACAGTGTTTGCTGGGTTTATAAACAAGTATTACGGCGCAGACACGTCATCAACAACCCAGGGCGTGGCGGCAAATACTATGTTTGGTATGTATAATAACGCGTTGCCGATTATCGTAAATCCGGCCGGCGAATTTGAATTTGGGTCTGGCGATGGGAAATCTTTAACGGTGCTGGACGCGACATTTGAAAACTATGCGCCACTGTTATACGGTAATAATTTACAGCATATGTTTATGACGGTTGTCGCCGTTGGACACGCCACGGGAACGTACAGCGCGGACAGTATTGAAAATTATGGCAATGGCACGGGCAGTTCGTATGGCCCACTGTATTTGTCAATGTGGACGGATACGCGTGGCACGCCTGAAACATCAGATGACGTGATGTATCAATCGCGCAAGTGCGGAATCGCAGGTTCTGGCACAGGGGGCAATGGTATTGATCCGTGGTGCTTTGCGGCGGCCGGCCCGACAACAGAAATGGCAACAGCGTCGGCGGCCGGGGCCGTGGCGGCGGTCCAGGGGGCATTTCCGTATATGACAAATGACAAAGTGTTTATGTTGTTGGCGTTGACGGCTGATGGGGCGTACCTGGGGTCAAATGATAATGGAACCAGTCTGACCAAGGATAATCTGGTGGCGTATTTGCGTGCTATGTACAGTTTGCCCCCAGAATACGACAACAAAATCACAACATCGGACGAATATTTGAACGCGTTCAAGGACGTTTATGGCTATGGCTTGATAAATTTGGAACGCGCGCTGACCCCAAACAGACAGTTGTATTATTACAATGGTGGTAAAATTGTTGGGGCAAATGGTAATGCATACTGGCGTGCGGCAACAAACGCCACCACGTTCCGGGCGTCGTCGGCGTTCAGTCCGCGTATGACAACAATCAGTGCGCCGTTCTTTGATAAACTGGAAAGTGTTGACGGGGAAATGTCATTGCCACGTATTTGGAAAAATGAATTTACCGTCGGTGCGCAATCGCGTCGTGGGTTGTATATGGGGGACGTCCTGGGCGAATTCAGAACAAACAACGTCGCCGCGCCACGCACCCAGGTTGGCAATATCTGTTTTTCAATGACTGCGTCGCCGCGCGCATACAACGATAATATGGGCGGACTGGATACAATGCGGTTGGACTATGCACACGGTGCGTGGAATTTTGCCGCCGGGTATCAACATTATCAGACCGATGGCGCGTCGCGCTTTGATGGTTTGGCCAATCCAATTTTGGCCCTGGCATCAAATGCGATGACAACAGATATGAATTACAACAGTGGTAAATGGTCGTTTGGCGCACGCGCATTTTCGGGCGCAATTACCAGCGAAGAATTACTGGAAAATGACCCGACGATTTCGTCGCAATATGCGCCGGCGCAGTTGGGGCTGATTTCTGGGGCGCAATCGCACGTTGCGTGGCACGGTAATACGTTCGGGGTCACGACTGCATTTGGTAATGTGCGTGAATCAGATACATTTTTGGGGGCCCAGTCGGGCGGTCTGTTAAACCTGGGGGCTGGCGATACAATGTATGTTGATACTGAATTGTCATATCGGCCAACCGATGATGTCACGTTCAAGTTGCGCGGAACGGTTGCGCGGACAACATCGGATATGACGGGGGGGGATTTTATTCTGGGAATGTCGGACGTTTATTCTGATGCGTTTGGGGTTGGATTGGACGCCGGTAATTTCAGTTTTACCGTATCGCGCCCGTTGGGGGTGTCGCGTGGCACAATGCGGTATGCACACGCAGATTACGATATTACCGACCTGGGCAATGGTAAATATGATATTGCTATATCAAACGCCGGTGTGCGTGATGTCAATCTGACCCCAGAATACCGTGAATTACGGTTCAGTGGTGCGTATCGTCGTGCGCTGGGGGCGTTCACTGATGGGGCGGTTGGTTTTATATATCGTGTGAATCCAAATAACACAAATGAATTTGGTAATGAATCAATATTTATGCTGAAACTGAATCACAGATTGGGAATATAATTTTCCAATCTGTTTTTTGCGTTGACAAAATAAAATATTTGTGCAATCGTCAAGTTGTATAAATTAAAAGGCGATGGTATGAATATTTATAATGGAATTGAATATATCAAAGATTATTTGAACGGCACGGCCAAAAAAACAATCGGCGCAAATGCCAGCGAAGATGTCAAAATTTTGGGTTGTTTGGTCAACAACTGTCGCAAAATTCGCAGCCGTAATGGCGTGAATTATTACTATTTGTTTTTGAGCAATAATTCTGATTTACAGATTGTGTATGATTTGTTGGCGCGCAATGGTTTCTTGCCACGTGTTCATAACACCAAATATTCTATTGTTCCGACCCAGATTATACGTATCCCGACGGATTCTGTGAAAAAAAACGCTGATAAAGTTGAATTCTTGCACCAGATTCAGTTGAACGCGTATAATGTCGCATTGTATAAAGAGATTCAAGATAAAATAGCGGCTCTGCGTGATGAAAAATTAAAACAGAACGGCAAATAAAAAAATGACCCAATCGGGTCATTTTTTATTTAGATACAACGACCATCGCGGTGCGCAGAACTGTGTCGCCGAACATATATCCAGTCTGCATTTCTTGGACAATGGTGTTCGGTTTTGCGTCGTCGGTGGCGACAACCTGGATTACGTTATGAAATTGTGGGTTTAATATCTGGCCCACAGATTCAATTTTTGTAATTCCAATTTGTGCAAACGCCGATTCAATCGCGCGCGCCATAGATTTAATGCCGGGGTCATCGGGCGTGATTTTCTGTGCCGCCTGGACAGCGTCCATAACCGGTAAAATCTGTTTGGCAACGTTCATTGCGCTGGCACGACTGCGTGATTCTATGTCCAGTGCCGCGCGCCGACGTGTGTTTTCTAATTCGGCAACGGTGCGTAAATATTTGTCATTTAATTCGTTGAATTCGGTTTTCAGCGCGGCCAATTCGGCGACCGCCGGGGCGCATTCGTCTGCGACATCGTTGGGGCAGGGCGCGTTATCCGATACAGACACCGTATCAACGGCAACTTCGTTTATATTTTTTTCTGTGTTTTTATTTTCGTCCATATTTTCTACCTGCTTATTTTTATACGATTCTGAAACAGGTGCGGGGGCGGCGGATTTGCCCCCACGCCGCACACTATATATTTATTCTATACTGGTTATTATAGGTATGAAATCATCTGGTTTCAAGGACGCACCACCAACCAGCACCCCATCAACATTTGCAATAGACATAATTTCGGCGGCATTTGACCCCTTGACACTGGCACCGTATAAAACAGGTGTCCCGTCCAGTCCCATATCGGTCAATGTGTTCGCAATCAGTGTGTGTGCCGCGCTGATTTCATCGGCAGTGGGGGTTATGCCTGCGCCAATGGCCCATCGTGGTTCGTATGCAACGATAACGTCGCGCGCATCAGACGGGATTGATTCCCGAACCCCAGATTCAATAATCGCCATTGTTTTGCCGGCCTGTTTTTCGTCCATTGTTTCACCAACGCATATAATCGGGGTCAGGCCTGCGGCAATGGCGGCCGTGGCCTTGGCCCGGACAATGTCGTTTGTGTCGCTGTGATATGCGCGACATTCACTGTGACCGACAATGACGTATTTTGCCCCAGTCGCCGCAATCATATTGGCCGAAACCTCGCCCGTGAATGCGCCGTGATCGTGACGGCTGACGTCCTGGGCGCCGATAAACGCAGTGCCAGATTCGGCACCCAATAATGGGTATGGAACGCACAGAATAACCCGATTTTTTGTTTTTACGCCACGCAATGCCTCTATCATATTTTTCAGCATTTCACGTGTTCCGTTCATCTTCCAATTACCTGCGATAATTTTCATAGAATTTCCCCTTTTTTTCGTTGATTTTCGTGCTATCGTTTTGCTATGGTATCGCAAAAGGGGATTAAATGCTAGAATATTTACGTAATGCAGCAGATAAACCAGTGGCAAAAGTTTTAATTGCCATATTGGCGTTTTCTTTTGTTGGTTGGGGCGTCGCCGAATGGGTTTTCGGGGGCAGTCGTGGTGATAACACATTGGTTCGCGTTGGTGATTCTGAGATCACAATGCAACAGTATAATACCGAACGCTCGCGCCAGTTGGCCCAGATGACGCGTGAACAACAGCGTGCGGTTTATACCGATGCGCAAACGGGGGCGGCATTTACAGCGCGCGTGTTGGGCGACCTGTCAACCCAGCGTATGGCGGAAAACCGTGCAAATGATTTGGGCTTTGTCGTGACCGATGCACGTATCGCGCGTGAAATTCGTGAATTCCCAGAATTTCAACAAAATGGAAAGTTTTCAGCATATCTGTTTGATGTCGTGTTGGCAAATTCCGGCTATACCGAGGCCCAGTTTGCCGATGTCCTGCGTAATCAAATTTTGCGCGGATATGCGATTGGCGCGATTGGGATAAAAATGCCGGTGCCTGGGTTCGCGGCGACGGCAACATATAATGCGCGCTATGGCCAGAAACAGATTGATTTCGCAACGGTAAAGTTTTCTGATTTCAAGGTTGGACAACCAACAGACGCGCAATTACAAGAATACTATGCCGCGCATCCGCAAATCGTCCCGGAAAGTCGCACTGTTTCGTATGTCTTGATTCCAGCAGAAATGAGCAAGCCTGACGCCTATGACACAGGTTTGGCCATCGCGCAAAAGGTTGAAGATGACATCATCGCAGGCGAAACGATGGCAACGGCGGCCAAACGTCACGGTGCGAAATACGTATCGCTGGGCACGTTCACGGTGGATAAACGTCCGGCAGACGCAATTATGAACGACAAAATGGTTGCCAAGATTTTTGATATGGAGGTCGGCCTGGAAAGCGAACTGACCGAAACTAAACAGGGTTTTGTAATTGTTCGCGTGGACAAGGTTGCACCCCAGCATAACGCAGAATTTGCATCTGTGAAAAAGAATCTGGTTGCCGATTGGCAGCGTGACGCCCAACGCAAACAGGCATATGTTCGCGCAAATGAAATCTTGGTTGATTTGAACAAGACGGGCAAATTGGCGAATAAAAAATCAGTGACTGTGTCGCGCACATCGGGCGCACCGACAGATGTTCTGGTTGCGGCGTTCCGTGCGCCGGCCGGGGATAATTCCATTGTTGATGGTGCGGACGCGTTCTATGTCCTGCATACTGGGGAATTTGTTGCGCCAAAAATGGACGCGAAAAAAATGGCCGATGTTCGCAAAGAATTACAGAACACACAATCGCGTGAAATTACAGACGATTATAATGCGTTCTTGATTCGCACGTATCCGGTCAAAATAAATCACAAGGTTTATGATAAATTCTTTGCAAAATAATAAAACGCCCACTTGGGCGTTTTAATTTTTGGTTGGGGCAGGCCGAGTTTATAAAAATACGACAGCGCGGAGCAGAATTTATTACATCAATTTTGTTTCTTCTGTTGTGTTGGTAATATTCTGTACAGGTGTTCTGTGGCCCAGCCAACAAAAATTAGTGCCAGACCAATCCCATAGAAATAATACGTGTTTAACATATTGTTTTCTAGTGAGTATTTCATCACGTCAAAAGTCATAAAGAAGGAATAAACAACAAAAACATATGTAAAAATTGGTTTCCACTGGTTGTGTTGTCTGTTCTTTGATGATTTAACGCTTAAAAATACGGCAGTCCACCCAACAACAAATACAATCAATGAAACCAAGACAAAGAACCATTTGCTGAGTGTTCCATTTTCTGACAATGTTTTTATAAAATCAAAAAATGTATCTGCAAAGACCAACATTACAACACATAATAAAATTTCTTGCCATTTTTTCATTTTTTATTCCTTTTTTATATTTGTGTGAATTATATCATAAAAAGATAAAAAATTAAAACGCCCACTTGGGCGTTTTAATTTTATATACTTTTGTCTTGCTAACAGGCGGATTTTGGCCTAAAATAGCAGTGGTGTCGGGTGTTTCGACACTGGGGCGTCAGAACCTCTGAATTTTAGGTGTCCGTGGGGACAAAAAACACCTCCAGCATCCGATATTACTCGGTGGAACATGGGTATATTGGCTGCAAAAATGTATGTTGATGCATTAAGAGACAATGTTAACCGAAGTATGATATGAAAGTTGACCTTATATATCTACAATAGATATTGCTCATAGCAAAGGGACAAGCAAATATGGAAAACAACCCTAAATTATTACGAACAGAATTGTTTCTAACAAATCTTTTAAAAGCATTCAACTCTTATGAATTGAATGAAATAAGTGATTTGTTGGCTGACGACGTTGTATATGAATCCTATTTTGGTTTCAGTAAAATTATAGGAAAACAAAGGGTTATAAATTATTGGATTTCCAAACTAACGGAAATGAAAATAAGTGGCCATAAAGAAAGACTAGAATTGTTGTATAATGTAGATACATTCGAACAAATGCTGATTTTTGTTGATAAACCAATTCCGAAAATAAGCGGGGAATATGTTTGCATAGTTGCTGAAACAAATGACAGTGGCTTAATTCAAAATGTAAGATTAACACTTACCAGTTTTTATGATGGGTTGTTTATGGCGAAAAATGATGTAAAGCGGTTTAGAGCTCTTGGAGCTGAATAACTCTATAAATATCAAATATTTATAAATGTAATTATTCGTTGAAATTTGATTTTTTTCCACAATTCCATTAAAATAAACAATATTATCCCATATAGGAGTTCTTTATGGCTTTGTATAAATTTATTTTGGACCATACAAAATATCAAGATTTTAGACGAAAATACCACATGTATTTTTATACAAAATTTATAGCACAAGATACCGTTTTTGTAGACACATCTATTAAGGATAATTTTGGTACATTAATGTACGGAAATGGTACAAGAGCCTTTAAAATACGTCCCCTGACACCAAATGACGTAATAAATGAATTTTTAATTACTTGTTGGAATGCATTTCATATAAAAAATGAGCAAAAATATAAATTATGGTTACCTTTAACAAGAGGAATTTCTTGGATAACAGGAATTTATTTTGTTATATCATTATGTTGGAAACTAAGTAATCAACATATGGATTTTGCTGACAGTTGGTACTTATGTTCCGTTGCAATTGGTATTATTACAGCTATTATATATTTTATTACATTTTCAATGGAAGATGAATCTGTAGAGTTATCTACAAATGATAAAGTAAAATTAATTTTACCCCATATTGCATATTCTACGAATATAGCCAAAATGTATAAAGAGTTAAACGCTGGATTCAAAGATTCTCATAATAACCAACAATATAATACGAAAAAATCAACTGAGAACCAACAACAAAAATCCAGACCAAAAACACTGGAAAAATCTTATACAGAGCATAAAGAATCTTTGGTTCGCAAATTAACATCTGACAATTCAGAAAAAGCGAAATCTAATCCAACCGTTCGTAAAGCAATTGATGAAATTGCTGATATGAATATGAAAGCTGATTTGTCATGGTTGAAAGAAAGTGGAATTACAGAACAACAACAAGAAGAAATAGCAAATAAATTAGAAATACAAGAACAAAAGAAACTTGCTAATCACGTTGCATACGAAGGACGTATTTCAGCCACAGACAAACGAAAACTAAAAACTATACTTGGTTATAACTGTATGGTTTGTGGCAAGAATATGAAAGATAAATATGGCGATATTGGTAATGGATATATTGAACTACACCATAAAATCCCTTATGCAAATATGGCTGTAAATGATACAAGAACGCTGAATAAGGATGATTTTTGTGTATTGTGTCCAGATTGCCATAGAATGATTCATAAATTAAAGGATGCCGGGGATTTGGAATTATTAAAAACTATCATTGCTATACAGAATCCAAATGATAAAGTTTCTATTTCTGAATACGCCTCTCAACAAAAACAAGAATACGATTATTTTGACGACGACGACGATTAAATCTTGATGTGTCCAAATGGGCACATCATTTTTTCAAATACTTTTTCACACCATTACCAATTGCGAGAAAGTAGGTTCGAGAATTGCTTATCGCGCACTGCCTTATGCAGGTTGGGTAGTCCCAGTTGGTGTGTTGCCTTGCCATTTCCCTTCTGACCAGTTAAATTCCATAAGGCATGATTTCAAACAAACAATTAAATATTTAAATTCCCCCAGTGTATTCAAACTGCGTTGACCACGACCAAAATTAAAACGCCCCATTCGGGGCGTTTGAATTTTGGTTGGGGCAGCTGGATTCGAACCAACACTGACGGAGTCAGAGTCCGGAGTTCTACCGTTAAACTATGCCCCAATGCGTCGCGTATTATATAACGCCTTTTTCCGCTTTGCAATCAAAATTTGCGCTTTTGGTGGCAAGATGTGCATTTTTATGATATTATGCCCCCTATGAATATTCCGTTGGACAATATAATCAATTTTCACTTGGTGCGGACGCAATGTCACATAGATTGCCTGAATTATTTCGCAGGTTTGCTGGGCGCGGCGTTCCCGGCCCACGATTGTGATAAATTTACAGAACCGTATCAAACTGGATACGCATATCGCAACTATATAGCATATCACCCAGATATGAAAATGTTGCCCCAGCATTTGGAACTGTACAGGCGCGTTCACGATGAACATCATCATCTGCAAGCGCACCATATTGGTTCGTGGGACGATGTGCGCCAAATCCCAAAAATTGTTTTAACAGAAATGGTCTGTGATTGGCACAGCGCGAATTTTGAACAACTGGAAATCCAGAAATCATCAGAATACGAAAATGTTCGGGCGTTCTTTGACCGTGTGATGGCGCCGTTGTCGTGGACCGATGCACAGCGTGAATTTATCTTGAATCTGGTTGACGAATTGACCCGGCGTACAGATTCCGGGGCCGTGCGCGCAATTTGGACACCTGCGCTGGAATTATGAAATCAAACCCATAGATTTTACATACCGCTGCGCCGCATAATGCGGATATGGAGACGAGAAAAATATTTTATGCGCTGGCGGTGGCAATGCCATTGGTGGCTGCAAACAATGCAGATGCCTGTACGGGTATCACATTGAAATCCGACGACGGCGGTGTCGTTGTCGCCCGAACAATAGACTGGTCGCGCGAAGAAATGGACAATATCTATGTTGTTGTTCCACGCGGTCAAACCCAGACGGCGATTTTGCCAGACAATGCGCCCGGCGGTATGCAATATACTGCAAAATACGGATACGTCGGGCTGGGTATGGAACAGGCAGAATTTATCGTAGATGGCACGAACGAGGCCGGGCTGTCTGCGGCGTTGTTCTATTTCCCGAAATATGGAAAATACAAGCCCTATGATGCGGCCCTGGTCGGGCAATCCATTGGCGATTTGCAGTTGGTGTCGTGGGTGCTGGCAAATTGCGCCACAATAGATGATGTGCGAAATGCACTGCAAAATATTCGCGTGATAAATATTGATTCGCGCGCCGATACAGTTCACTGGCGTTTTACAGAAAAAAATGGTCGCCAGGTTGTTTTGGAAATCATTGACGGAAATCCATATTTTTATGATAACCCGATGGGCGTTTTAACCAACGCGCCAGGATTCCCGTGGCAGACGACGAATCTGAATAACTATGTGAATTTAATCCCTGGGACCGCCGGGCCGATAAATGTGAACGGCGTAAAGTTATCTGCGTTCGGTTCAGGCAGTGGTTTCCACGGTCTGCCGGGGGATTTTACACCGCCGTCGCGATTCGTTCGCGCGTCGTTTTTGTCGTCGTATTCACTGAAACAGAAAACCGCGTTTGATTCCGCAATGCAGGCGTTTCATATTCTGAATAACTTTGACGTGCCAACGGGCGTCCAGTTCGCTGTTGGTGCGGCACCAAACAATATGCCGTCGGCAACCCAGTGGACAATCGCAACAGATATGAAAAATATGGTGATTTATTATCATACTATGTATGACCGCACTGTGCGCGCGATTGATATGTCGGCGATTGACTTTGGCACGGTTGCGTTCCAGACGCATCCGCTGGACGCGAATAAACGCCCGACAATTATGCCGGTGCAAATTGATTACAATGCCCCGGTTGTGGTGGAAACAGACGTGACTGTGACCGAGGTTATGGAATAAAAAATTTGTCTTTGATTTATTATAAAAACGGCTATAATCCTTGGGTCATTTGATGAAAAACAACCCAAGGAGAAAGCATAATGAAAATCAAACCATTTGCCGGCGTTCGTCCCCCAAAAGATTTAGCGGCCCAGGTCGCATCGCGTCCGTATGACGTTCTGAATTCTGTGGAGGCCAAGCAAGAGGCTGGTGAAAAATCACTGTTGCATATTATTAAACCAGAAATTGATTTTGACCCGATTGCCGATGAACATTCACAGGCTGTCTATGACAAAGCGGTTGAAAATTTCAAACTGTGGCAGGAACGTGGCTGGCTGGTCCAGGACCCAAAAGAAATGTATTACATCTATGCCCAGACAATGGACGGTCGCACCCAGTATGGTTTGGTCGCGGCGGCAAATGTTGATGACTATATGTCGGGCAAAATTAAAAAGCACGAATTGACACGCAAAGACAAAGAAGATGACCGTATGATTCACGTTCGTATCCAAAACGCGAACATTGAACCGGTGTTCTTTGCATACCCTGATGTTGATGAAATGAACAAAATCGTTTCGGACTGGGTTGCGTCGCACGCCCCAGAATATGACTTTGTCGCAGACGATGGTTTTGGCCACACGTTCTGGGCAATTACAGATGACGCGGTCAATGCACGCATAACCGAAATATTCAAAAATATCCCGGCGATGTATGTTGCCGACGGTCACCACAGAACCGCCGCCGCCGCCCGTGTTGGCGCAGAAAAACGCGCACAAAATCCGAATCACACAGGAAACGAAGAATACAACTATTTCTTGGCGGTGATATTCCCAGAATCACAACTGCACGTTATTGACTATAACCGCGTGGTGCGTGATTTGAACGGGCTGACGCCGGACGAATTCTTGGCACGCCTGGGCGAATCGTTTGATGTTGTTGATATGGGCACAGAAATTTACAAGCCGGCAAAACTGCATAACTTTGGTATGTATCTGAACGGCCATTGGTACAGTCTGACGGCGAAAGCAGGCACGTATAACGACAACGACCCGATTGGTGTTCTGGACGTGACAGTGCTGTCAAATTTGGTGTTTGATAAAATCTTGAACCTGGGCGATTTGCGCACCAGCAAGCGTATTGATTTCGTTGGTGGAATTCGCGGATTGGCCGAATTGCAAAAGCGTGTTGATTCGGGCGAAATGGTTGCGGCGTTCGCGCTGTATCCTGTCACCATGCGCCAGATTATTGACATCGCCGATACTGGCAACATTATGCCACCAAAGACAACGTGGTTTGAACCAAAGTTGCGCAGTGGTTTGGTAATACATAAACTGTCATAAAAAACGGGGCATCGCCCCGTTTTTTATTGGTGATAAAGTTTTCAGCATAAAAAATTAAAAACTTGTCATTACTGTCGTTGCCAACTTACAAAATTCCCGTAGGTATTTTTTATGGTTGAAATTTGATTTTTTGGCGGTTTTTTGTAATTTGTTTTGACGTATGTCCTGGGGCGATAATTTTGCACTTGCAAGTGTCAAAACAGATGGTATAAATAAAACTAACAGACGATGAAAATCGTCATCATTTGGAGAAGAAAGGAGAACCACATGAAAATGTTCCGCACAGCAATCAAAGAACTAACTGCGGCATATCGTGCCGTGTTGAAACATGCATTTATTGCCGCAATGGGCGCAATGGTCGTTATTGGTGGCGCAAGTGCAGATGATACCAAAACCAGATTAGTTGTTGACGTTGATGCAACCGAAAATTTAGCTGGGGCACATGATGGTTATATCTCAACAGAAAATGGCAGTGTCGCGCAAGTTTTGGGTGTTTTGAATGTGTCAGATGGGGCACAGTTCACAAACAACAAAACAGATAGAAACGGCGGGGCAATCTTTAACAGTGGCACATTGACACTGGGCGATGGCGTTTCGTTCACAGGCAACAGCGCAAAATTTGGTGGTGCAGTTTGGAATGACGGTAAAATGGAAATCGCCGCAGGAACTAAATTTGTTGGCAATAATAGTAAAAGTGCCGCAGGTGCGTTGTATAACAGCAGTACTGGAACATTGGACAATCTGATTGGTATTGTTTTTGAAAATAATACCGCGGCGATGGGTGGTGCTATCAACAATGCGAAAACATCGGCCAGCGTCAAGGGTGGAATAATAGATTTAATTTCAAAATCACATTTCATTGGTAATTCTGGTGGAAAATCCCAGGGGGGCGCAATCCGTAATCAGGGAACTATATCTACAATTACAGATAGTGTATTTGATTCCAACATCGCAGGAAATGGTGGCGCAATCAATAATGGAACCTGGGGCAGTTTGGTAAAGGGTATTTATAAGACAACGTTTATCAATAATACTGCCGTTGCCACAGGTGGAAATCACCAAGGGGGCGCGATTGTCAATGCAGGACACATTGGCATTATTGATGAAACAGTGTTTGAATCAAACCGCGCTGGCAAGATTGGTGGCGCAATAGCAAATGTGACCCCACAAAACAATGGTAGCGGCCTTGCAGAGGTTAATATTGCAAATTCTACATTTACAGGCAATGTTGCCGGTGAAAGCGGTGGTGCAATATACAATGCCACAGGTGGGGCGGTAAGTCTGGCTGGGAAAAATACGTTTACCGGAAATATGGCCGGGGGCGTCGGAAACGATATTTACAACCTGGGTAAATTGGCGGTCACTGGTGGCACAACGACCATTGATGGCGGTATCACAGGCGATGGCGCATTGACCATTGCAGATGGTGCAACCCTGAATATCGGCACGACGACAGTTCAACAAAAAGAATTGACGCTGGACGGCACGGTTGGCGCAACAATTATTGATGCAAATAATTATGGTAAACTGTTGGCGGAAACATATAACGGTAATGGCCAGGTGTCATTAAACGTTGCAACAACAGGGACGTATAATATATTTGGCGAAAATGCGAACGAATATACTGTCGTTGACGCAGGCGCAATCTATGATGTGACCAAGGGCGACAATGGTGCAATTACAATCGCAACCAAAAAGGTTGAAGAAATCGCGACGGAAACTGGTCTGACCAATACTGCGGCAAATACGGTTGCAGCGTTGGCAAACAGCGACAGCGAATTGGTCAATATCGCGTCACTGAACGCGCAACAGGCATTGCGTAATGGCGATACAGATTATATTGAAACTGAATCTGCCAAGGCAAACCCAGTTGATAAACCGGTCGTTCAATCAGTTGCGCAATCTGTCCAGGGCGCAGTTATGACACTGGCGGCGAATCGTATGGCTGGTGCGCCGACGACTGGCACAATGGGCCGCAGTGGTGGTGATTGGTCAAATGTTGCACGGGGCATTTGGGCCCAGGGTATGTTCAATCGGTCAAAATACAACGGCCAATTTAACGGCTATACCCGTGGCGTGTCGGCTGGGTTTGATGCACTGATTGACAAACAATATACGATTGGTTTGGGTTATGCGTTCGGACATTCTGATGTTCATGCCAATGGCGGTCGCGATACCGAAATTGACAGCAACAGCATATTTGCGTATGCCCAGTATAAGCCAAGCGAATGGTTCGTCAATGCGGCGTTGAATTATACAATGTCAAAATACAAGGAAACCGAAGATAACGTGTTCGGTGCGTTGCGTCTGAAATCAGACCACGATACTGATGCGTTCGGTGGCCAGGTTATGACCGGGTATGATTTTGCGTCAGGCCTGACGCCGGAAATTGGTCTGCGCTATTTGCACGTGACCCAGGACGGATACAATAACGGTCTGGCACACGTCAGCAGCGATGATACAGATTTCCTGACGGGAATTGCCGGTATGAAATATCGTTTCGCGATTGAAAACGATTCGGTTATCAACTGGTTCCCAGAACTGCGCGCGGCGGCGACGTATGACTTTGTTTCTGACCGGGCAATGTCCACCGTCACAATGCCAGGCGCGGCGTCCTATGTGATTGATGGCGACCGTCTGTCCCGATTCGGTGGGGAATTCGGAATTGGTCTGACCGCAGAATACAAAGGACTGGAAATCTCGTTGGTTTATGATTTGGATCTGCACAAAGATTACACATCACAAACCGGTATGGCAAAATTCAGATATGAATTCTGATGAAACAGAAACGGGGCGTTGCCCCGTTTCTTTTTTCAGTAATAGAATTTAAATTTGGCACCACAGGCCAGGGGATTATTTAAAATATTTGCTGTGTTGTTCTTGGGATATTTTATACATTTTGTCAAACAGCGCGTCTGCGTCTGCACGGGTTGTCGGGCCCGATGTCGCGCCACCAATATCGGCGCCGTTCAATATCACCAATCGGTCGGGCAGTAAATCGTTGCCACATTCAATAACATATTGGCTGCTGTCATAATATTTGCCAAAACAGCGACCGTTCGCAACGGCGGCGTATCCTGCATCGGCCAGCACGTCACACGTTGGTTGCGTGCCACGCGTGATTTCGCCGTTTTCCAAAACTTCATAGGTGTCATATCCGGCCGACCCCAGGACGCCGTTGCACCATACGTTCACGTATTTGCCGTCCAGTGATACCGTTGCGCCATTTGAACTGGTCCTGCGCGCGCCAAAGCAATCGCCGTTTAATATGTTTATATCATAATCGCGTGTGTTTATTCCCGTGCCGTGTGAAATTTCGGCGCGCCCAATCGGGGTGGCGTCATCAGACTGGGGATTTAATGCCACACCACAAATCATTTTGATTCCGCGACAATTACTGGTTGCGTCCCACAATTCTGTGTCGTATCCTGCGCCCATAGAAATATAGCATTTTGTGGTGTCCAGACGGCAAATTGTCGGCTGTTGCCACCACGGTGTCGCAGCAGTGGCCGTGCCACATAATGCTGAAATCACAGAAAATGCAAATATTTTTTTCATTTCAATCTCGTGCTATGCGTGTATTTTACCAGATTTTGCCCCGGTATGCAAGGCACCGCTATTGCCCGGTGGTTGTGTTATCTGGTTCGCGACAATAACCCCACTTGGTATTTGCGCCGGTGCTATCATAGAATTTTTTGTGCAATTTATGTCCGGTAATATCGTGTATGCCGTCGCCATTGGTCAGGGTTTGCGCCTGGCCCACGGCGTCATCGGTTGACGATGTGTTGTTGCGTTGTTGGTCAATCCACTGGGTATCAACCCACAATCCGTCCAGCCGTTTGCATTCTGCGGCCAGTGCCGTTGCCATATCAACACGTATTGAATCCATAACGACATTGACGTCCTGCATAACAGATGTCGGCAATACGTACCCGACTTGTGTTGCATCTGATGGGCGAACACAGGTTTGCATAGCATAACGCACCATTTTTTGATACAAACTGCCGATGTAATCTGGACCACAGTCAACGGTGCTGGTTGGCACCTCGGCCCCACCACATTCCGTCAAGTATTCGGTCGCAGGGGTGCATTGGCGACATGTGTTGCCGGGGGTTGGTGCGCCGTTCGCAACCCAAATGCCGTTTTGTTTGACCGCCATATAAAAACCAGATTTGCAACGTTTGTATTGTTTGCTGGCCGGGCAAATATATCCAGACCCAGGTTGTGGTGTGTCATCGGAATCATCGCCAGATGTGTCGCCAGATGAGCTGTCCTTGTTCCATAATTCCTGGTTGCAGGCATAGATGGTTGCGTATTGCTGTTCCCCGGGGGCGTATGCACGACAGTTGTATGGGTATGCGTGCAAACTGTCGCTGGACGGGACGGCGCACATATCGCGCGCGAATTCTTGCAGTGTGGTGCGGCATTCTTTGCCGATTTTTTGGTCTGTGATGTTGTGCATTGCCTGGACCAATAATTCCAGTGAATTGCCGTTGCCGTCGTTATACAGTTGGCTGCACGCCTGTAATTTTTCCTTGCACATTTGTTCGGATAATTCCAGACGCGAACCCAATAATAACTGTTCCTTGATATTGCTAAAATCTTTTAACGACTTGCTCTGTTCATCATAGCAGGCGTTCACGACGTCCAGGCATTCGTTCTTGACCGTGCGGATACGTTCGTGTTGCCCCTGGTATATTTCGGCGATTGCCTGGCGCATAAATTCGTCCCATACATCGTCGGCCAAATCGCGACAGGTGTCCAGACCGCGCGCCGCATACGCACGCTTGCTGTTTAATTCGGCAACAATTAAACGATTAGACGGATTGGTCAGCACGTCGCCAGATAATGAAATCTGGGTTTCCAGTTGATAAAAGTCCGCCGTGTAAATCGGTTCGCCCTTGTCCCGGGTCAGATACCGGCCAGATATATCCAGGCAATGAACATAATCTGTGCCACACGCCGTATCGGCAGTAATATCTTTGCGAACTTGGGCAATGCAATCGTTGATAGATGTTGAATTGTGGGCGTTATAATTTTCCAGACGCGCATTGTTCATTTCGCGTTCTGTGCTGCGTATCGTGCCCTGGGCCGTGGCCAGTTTTTTGTCCAGTGCCGTCAACAATGTTGCACAGTCGTTTTCAATATACATACCGTATGCCGCGACAACCATATTTAACGTGCTTTTTGACGGGCAACGTTCAGAAACTAAATCAGCGCATTGGCTGTGCACCGCGTTATACAACGGTTCGCCGGTCAGGTTTGCAATGTTTGCGCCCGATGCCAAATCGGTTGTCGCCCAGATTGCATTTATGTCGCCGGCAATGTCCAATGTCCCAGATGTTGATAATGAATTTGATTTTGTTTTTGCTAAAACCGCACTGATTCCGGCCAGTTTCTGGGCAGATGATGATTTGTCGCGCGCCGTGCTGGCCGCAGATTCGCCGGCGGTGGCGGTCATCATGGCGTTAACCTCGGCCGCGGTTTTTGGGATTACTTCTATGTTCAGGCTTTTGAAATCTTGTAATTGATCGGACGTTTGGCTTAGTGCGCGTTCGCGTGATTTTATGTCGTCCAGTTTGCCCGAACAAACGCACCGACGATATGTGTCGTTTTGTTTTGCACAGAATTGATCCATACACGAAAAATATGCATCGCGACACGTATTGTATCCGGTGCCAAATGTATTTGTTCCCGTTGTTAGTTTCTGAACGTTGCCCTTGCGCTGCGTGCGATGGTTTTTGTCGCACTGCGCCCAGTGGCCTGGGTTGTGGTGACCGGCGTGCGCGCGGTGGTGGTTGCACTGCGCGCGACGGTGTTGGTGCGTGTCGCGGTGCGCGCGGTGGTGCGATTGACCGTGTTGCGTGCCGTGGTGCGCGTGGTGGGGCTGGTGCGCGTTGTTGTTGCGTTGCGCGCCGATGTTTGTATTTTTGTCGGATTTGATTTTGCGCGCGCGGTGACATTGGTGGCGCCGTTGCGCGAAATACTGGACGCGTCACGCACCGCGGCATCGGCAATACCGATACCGGCACACAGTGTCGCGGCAAAAAGCAAAATCTTTTTCATCCTTGGTCTTGGTAATTATGATAACAAAAATGCCCTTTTCTGGGCAAGGGTTATTTCGCACAAATGCGTAATTTTTTTATAAAAAGAAACCCACGATTTGTGGGTGTTCTGGATTAGTTGTGCGCGTCAGTGCCTGACGGTCGGGTGCGTTCAACGAACGTGATACGTCCCTTGTCCAGATCGTATGGCGTCATTTCAACGCGGACGCGTTCGCCAATGTTGACCCAGATGCGCGCCTTGCGCATTTTGCCACACACAGTTGCCAAAATTTCGTGGCCGTTTTCCAATTTGACACGAAACATCGTGTTTGGCAGTTTGTCTTCTACTGTGCCACTGAATACAATTACATCATCTTTTGCCATAGTTTATCCTTAGCATTTTTCTGAATTTTTACTGACTTTATATTATATTTTACATAAAAAAATTGCAAGTTGTTTTTATCCACTTGCGCGGTGGGGCAAGATTTGATAAAATTATGCATAAGAATGTATGGGGAATTGCTATGAGATTAGGCTTGTTTTTCACGTTATTATGCGTTGTTCCGGGGCTGGCGTATGGCGATGCGCGCAGTGATGCCGGCGCGCGTATCGGTGTGACGCGTATGTCAATGGCTGGGGCGCGTGCGCCGAATATGACGGGAAATCTGGGCAGTAAAAAGGGGGCGACGCCAACCATAACGACGAATGCCAGTGGTGGCGGAACGCCTATCCCAACGCCAGATCCAGAACCAAAGCCAGAACCAAAATCTGACCCGACACCGACATCAGAACCCGACGCGTCGTGTCGCGCGGCGTATCGTGCGTGTATGGACGAATTTTGTCTGTTAGATGAAAGCGAGGGAAATCGTTGCGCGTGTTCGGATAATATCAATAAATCTAAAACCTTGATTCAGGAAATTCAACGTATCCAGTCCGAGGCAGACAAATTATATACCGAGGGCGTAGAACGCGAACAACTGGGGGCCAAGGCTAAATTAGTATTTGGCCAGAGCGAGGCTGCCAAGAAAAGTTCACGCGCGTCTGGAATCAGTTTTTCTGATTGGTTAAATAACGACACCAGTGCGGATTCATTGGGCGCAGACGAAGATATTGGTGGCGGTTTGTATTCAATGGCGGCGACATATTGTGCCAACACGTTAAGTAAATGTGGTGCCAATGCCGATATGGAAGAGGCATTGTATTCGCGCCAAATTGTTGCAGATTGCAAGGCGTTTGATTCATATCTGGCCGACCAGAAAACAAACGCAGAATCTAATAAACGCACGGCCGAGGCCGCAGTGCGCAAGGCGCGTTTGGAAATGCTGGATACGACGAATAAATATAATCGCGGCGAATGTTTGTTGTCGTATAAATCGTGTATCGCAGACAAGGGTGGCTGTGGCGCGAATTTTGAAAACTGTCTGGACAGGGACTTGTTGGGGCGTCGCGCAAATGCGTGCGAAAATGTTCTGGACCAGTGTATGGCGGTGCGGGACACCGTGTTGCAGGATTGGGAGGCTGAATCAGAAAGCATCCTGACCGATGCGGCAAAATACGCAGATAAAAATGCGCGTTCAACGTGCTTGGCACGAATCCAGGTCTGTCTGGAAGATGGTTGCGGCACGGAAACAAATTCTGCGTGTTTGACAGATGTCAATGTTGCGGCTGGTATTTGCCCGGTTATTACTGAATGCGAGGCGATGATTCCCGGGATTCAAAGTGTGGTGAACGATAAACTGGGGTATCTGCGGACGCATTTTTGCCAAAATGATATTGATAAATGCTTGCAGGATAAATGTGGCGAAAACTTTACTGCGCCAGAATGTGTTGGTAAAAGCGCGACTGAAATTGCGGCGTTGTGTCCACAGTCTATGTTCCCATCGTGCAAAAATGAAACGCAATTTGATATAATTGTCCAATCTGTGTTATTACAGATGGATTACCAGATGTTGCAGGGGTGCTTGAATTACTTTGGCGAACAACTGGGCAAGGTTTGTGGCACAGATATGTCGTGCCTGCCAACCGATACAACGGTTGCATCGCTGACGTCGGTTCCAGATGACACTGCGAAACTGGCCGAATTGCGCGAAACCGTGCGCAGTAATGTCGCAACGTCTGTTGATGAATTCTTTGTCCAGTTTGAACAGGATAAAACGGTTGCTGCCTGTGCGGACAGCCAGAAACCGTCTGGTCGTAAATCACTGGGCGATACGGTGTTTAACAGTGCGAAAATGGTTGCACAAATCGGGGCGGAAAATCGTGCGATGCGTGAACTGGAATCCAAGATTTCTGAATTGTCGCGCAAACAGGATATTGCCGCAGCCGAAAAGAACTGTCTGAACACATACCAGGTGGAAACACCAGACAAATCGTCCAAGAATTACAGTTATATCCGCAGTGTGTCGTTTGAACCATCGTTGCGTAATTGCCACGTGTGCCGTATGCAACAGGTTTGCGAAACAGGTGGCGAATCCAAGGGTACGGCCGGACTGAAAGGATTGGCTGGTGGTCTGTCTGCGGGTGCGGCGGCTGGAACAATGGTGACGCCGGGCTGGGGAACGGCAATCGGTGGCGTCGTTGGCGCGGTGGGCGGTCTGTTCGCTGGACGTGGCGCAGGTGGCAAACAAGAATTCTGCCAGGAAATTGAATCTTGCGAAGATATAAATATGTAATGTGCGGGCGATAAAGATGAATACGAAAAATACGTTTGCATTTGTTTTATGTGTTTTGACAACGCTGGGGGCGACAGGTGCGGTGGCCGCGGTCAAAACATCAAAACAGGCGGCAATACAATCCGGGACAAGCGTGCGAACACGTCTGACGGCAACTGGCCTGTATGACCAGGAATGCTATGACGCGTATTATTCGTGTATGGATCAATTCTGTATCACAGAAAACGCCAGTGGGGGCAGTTGCGCGTGCAGTGACGATAATGCAAAATATGAACAACAACTGGCCGAAATCCAGGATATGGTGGACGAGGCTGCACGTATCCGCACCGAAGAGGTTGAAAGAATCCAGGCCGGTGCCGACGCAGACATTATATTTACGGGCGAACGCAAATATGATGAAAATGGCAACGTTATCAAAACGACTGGTTTGACAACGGCGGAATCCAAGGCCCAAAAACGTCAGGAATTGATGGCGTTGTTTGATGAAAAATCTGATGACGACGAAGATGTTGTGGACGGCATCGCGGATAAAACAGGTAATGCGTTGTATAACGCCGCCCAAGAATTATGTGCTGGGCAAATTCCGGACAAGTGCGCATCGGATTTAAATTTCTTGACCCAATTATATTCACGCCAGATTGTGTCGGATTGTCGTGGTTTTGAAAACAGTATCAATTCCAAAATGGCCACTGCAAAACAAGACCTGGCCGCCGCCCAGGGCGAGGTTCGTTCCGCGTTGCAAGAAAGTTTTGCGTCTGCGAATAAATATGATTTAGGCACGTGTATGGTTGAATTTAAAAAATGTATGCAGACCGATGACGCGTGTGGCGCAGATTGGGAAAATTGTGTTTCAACAATCGCGTCTGAAAATATGCAAAATAATACCGCAACCAGCACGGCCGGAACAACGGTTGCAACGGTTGATAAATATGACATCACGGCATCAACGATGGAAATTCTGAACGCCAAGCGCACAATTTGCGAACGCGTTTTGAATCAATGCGTTGCAGTGCGTGACCAGGTTTGGCCGGCGTTCCTGCGCGAGGCTGCGCCCACGATAAAGGTTGCAGAATCCAAGATTGAATCTAAATTCCGCCAGTCTTGTTTGGGGACAATTTCAGACTGTATCCAAAAGGCCTGTCGTGATGATATCGCTGGCAAGGGCGTCGCAACAATGGACGCGTGTTTGGCGCGCCCCAGTATGGCACGCAGTTTTTGCAAGGTTGAAATTGACCCGTGCGAACGTATGGAACCCCAGATTTGGGATTATGTGACCGATAAATTGGCGGCAATGCGTGTTGACGCCTGCACGAACGAGGTCAAAGAATGCTTTACCGCGGACACACGTTGCGGTGCCGATTTCCAGAACTGTATCGGTATGGATTATGACTATATCCACGATATTTGCCCGATTGACAGTTTGGTTGTCTGCAAACAGAACAACAAAGATTTTTCAATGGACGATTTGGATTCTATGCTGATGGGACTGTATCTGAATATTGATAACAGTGCATTGACCCAGTGCCAGAATCTGGTTGATGCCAAAATGGCCGAGGTTTGTGGCAGTACCACCGACTGTAATAAATTTGCCAGTGATGACACGATTGGCACGGGTTCTTTGCGCGCCCAGAAAGACGGCACGACATATCGTGTGACCGGTATGATTTCGTTTGGCAGTATCAAGATGGGTGACGCGTCCGGGAAAACCGTTGATAATGGCGACGGCAAATCTGTTCGCCTGGGGCCGGGTGAAATCGGCGTCGCAGAATATCTGGCCCAGATTCGCGAACGTAATTCGTCGGTCAAAAATGCTGATGGTATCATTTCGTCAATAGAAGAAGAACTGAATAACATCGCCGGGACAATCAATCGCACGATTGAAATGATTGAACAAGACCCACAGATTCAGTACTGTATAAATGGGCGCGATTTGTCCCAGATTACGGGCAATGCAACCCAGAAAACAACGGCGCGTTTCCCGAACCTGTTAAACAGTGTTAAAATGCAAATCGCGGTCGCAGCACTGCGCCAGGCCCAGGATAACTATAACGCCAAATTGAATAAACAAATCGCAGATGCAACCAAAGACGCGTCCACAGATTTGGCGCAATATATGTGCCAGAAAATGGCCGAAAACGGTGGGGCTGGGACGACGGGGACAACGGCGTCAACGCCACTGGCGGCACCGTATGCAATCAGTTATGATGTTGGCTCGGGACTTAGCAACGACGACTTGACACGTGGTGGGACGGGTGAAACGTCAATCACGACAACCGCAGGCAGTGGTGTCACCAAAACAATCACCAGTCTGTTCACACGTGAAACACGTAATTGCCATATCTGTACAACAATTACAACGCAAAGTTGCACAATAAAAGGTGGCAACTGGTTCCGCAAAGCAAATAAAAATTGCGATGTAAAAACCGAAGGGCCGAATTGCGAAGACATCGCAATGTAATCAATTTAATTTATTAGGGGATAATTAGTTATGGAAAATACACACGCATTGGCAAACGGATTAAGTCTGGAATCTATTCTGTCGTCACTGGGACAGACGGCGATACATTTTTCGCTGCGATTGATGGCGTCAATATTTATATTGGTTGCCGGTTTATGGCTGGCGTCGCACGTCGCCAAGACGGTGCGGCGTGGTATGGAACGGCGTAAACTGGACCCGTCGCTGCAATCATTTATTGGCTCGTTTGTCAGTATTGCATTACGAATTGTTGCAATTATCGTATCGTTGACCACGGTCGGCGTTCAGATGACATCAATCGTCGCAGTCTTGGGTGCTGGGACGTTGGCGGTTGGTATGGCGTTGTCGGGGACACTGCAGAATTTTGCCGGTGGCGTTGTAATTTTGTTCCTGAAACCGTTCAAGGTCGGTGATACAATCGCGACGGCATCGGGCAAGACCGGCGTTGTCAAAAAAATTATGATTTTCACAACGGAACTGCACACGTTTGATAACCAGGTTATATTTTTGCCAAATGGCGCGTTGTCCAATGGTGAAATAACAAATCTGTCGGGTGGGACGTTGCGCCGCACAGAACTGACGGTGGGAATTGAATATGGCGCAAATGTTGCAACGGCGCGTCGTGTGATATTGGGGATTTTGGCGCGTGACCCACGTATCGCCGATAACCCAGAACCAATGGTGCTGGTCAAAGATTTGGGGGACAGTGCGGTTGTGTTGCGGATTTTATTCTGGGCAAAATATGCAGATATGTTCTTGACAGGGCCCGATGTTTTGGAAAAAATATATAATGAATTACCGAAAAAGAAGGTTGGATTCCCATTCCCACAGGTGGACGTCCATATCAAAAAATAACAACAGGGGGTTATACGTATGAAAAAAATATTTGTTTGTTCAATGGCGGTTTTGATGTCTGTTGGTGCGGCCAGTGCCGGTTTTGTTGATAAAAACGAAACGGTTGTCACCGTGGCCCAGGTCAAAGAAATGCGTGATGATGTTCCGGTGATTGTATCGGGCCAGATTGTTAAAAATATGGGCGATGAAAAGTATTTGTTCCGTGACGCGACCGATACGATAGTTGTTGAAATTGACGACGAAGACTGGGGCGGTTTGAACGTCACGCCTGATGATACAGTAAAATTGTATGGCGAGGTTGAATCCAAGTTGTTCAAGACAGAAATAGACGTTGATAAGATTGAAAAATTATAAAAAACCGCCCCATCGGGGCGTTTTTTTTGCTGGATTTGTGGACATAAAAAACGGGGCGTGCGCCCCGTCTTTTACTGATTGGTCAGTTGTAATTCTATGCGGCGATTCTTTTGCAGGCTGGCGGCGTCACTGCCCAATGCAACCGGGTGCATATCGCCAAAGCCACTGGGAACCAGACGGCGTTTTGACACGCCAGCGCGCGCCAATTCGTTGGCAACCGCCGTCGCACGCAACAGGGACAATTCAGTGTTGTTTTTATATCCGTGCGTTCCTGGGACAACCGGCTTTTTATCTGTGTGGCCGTCAACGCGAATAATCCATTTCACATCAGATGGAATTTTGCTTTCCATATCTTTGATTACATTTGCAATCAAACGCAGTTGATTTTTTCCTTCGGGTGACAGGGTGTATGAACCACTGCTGAATAAAATATCGCTGGACACGATAAAGCGGTCACCATCAGGCTGGACCGTTGTGCGGTCGCCCAGGGCGTCTTTTATCGCGCGATAAAATGCCGATTGATATTGCGAAACCTGGTTTAATTCTGCAACCTTGTCCGCCAGGGCCTTGTTCAGGCGCGCCGACATTTCAACATACTGGATTTCTTGGGCGTGCGATTTTTCTTCGGCTGCGTCCAGGGCGGCCTGCAATTTCGCCAGTTGGTCAGATAATTCTGCGCGTTGGGCGTCCATCTGGGTTTGCAAATCGCGACGCTGTTGTTCCAGTTCCGCGGTTTTTGCCTTGTCCAGTTTGGCCTGGGCCAGTTGCTGCGACAATTCGGCAACGCGCGCCGCCATATCATTGCCCTGGGATTCCAGGTCGGCAACCTTGGCCTCGTAATCAGAAATCAATTCGTTCATACTGGTATCAACTGCCGTCAATTCAGATGTCAATTTCGTATTGTTTGTTTCCAGGTTTTCCAGTTGCGCACGCGCCAGCACCAACAGACGTTTTGCCTCTTGCTCGTCCGCGGTCATTTGTTGAATTTGCTGGGCCTGTTCGGCGTTTGCCTGTTTCAAATCAGCCACCGTTTTTGCGCCGGTTTTTGTGTTAAATACACTGGTTGTGGTCCACAAAAACACAAATACAATCAGTAAAAATATCAATATAATCACCAGGTTGGAAAACAGGTCAACGAATCCTGGCCATGTGTTTGTTCTGTCACGAAAACGAATATTTAACATTGTTTTTTCCTCTCTCTCGGTCGTGTGGGTCGGTTATTTGTTGTCCAGTTCGTAATCAGGGACGTTTGCCACGTGCGTGTGCGCCGCCAGATAATCTTCTAGTTCGCGAAATATTGCGTTCTGGGCCAACTGAACCTGGAGACCCAAAAATCCTACAACCAAACTGCCCCCCAGGCCCATCATTGAACTGGTAAATGCGGTTGCCATTCCGGCCAATGGCTTAGACAGTCCTGTCTGCATCGCGTTTAACACCGCGTCGTCGGCAAAGTTCAGACCACCAATCAAGTCGGCAAAACCACCAACGGTCATAATTAAACCCCAAAATGTCCCCAATAATCCTAAAAACACCAATGTGTTTGAAATATAGCGGATTGATTCGCGCGTGTCTTCAAATCGCAGTTGTATTAAATCCAGCATATCGTGCAATGACGACGCAGATATGCGTGTTGGGCGTGTACGCAACAGCAATGCCACCGGTCGCAACAACATCGGGGGCAGGGCGCCCGTCCGACGACCCATCAAATACCCACGCAACCAGCGATATTCAGGCAACAGTTTGAACATCTGGACAAATGTCAGTCCAATTCCAAACAACGCCGTGCCAATAATTACGCCGTTCAGGTATATGTTTGCAATCGCAATCTGCATAAAACGGTCATAAAACAAAATCAGGCCAGCCGCCAACAATGCGGTCATCAATGCCATACGATTTAACGTTCTGTGAAACTGGTTTGTCATATAATCTCTCTTTTATATATAAATGATAGTAAATTTTATAAAATCGTGTCAATAGAGATTATTTGTAAAATGCACACGGAAAAAACACTTGATTTTATTAAAAAAATCGGCATAATTGGCGTTGTCCTGCTGGCACATGGGGTGTCGGCTGATTAAACCATAGGAAAAATATAAATGGCTTACTATGAAAGCGTCTTGGTTTTCCGCCAGGACTTGACCGAACCGCAGGTCAAAGAAAAAGCGGCAAAATACACCGAAATTGTCAAAGAACTGGGCGGTGATGTTAAATCCACAGAATTCTGGGGTTTGAAAAATCTGGCCTATGTTATTCGTAAAAATCGCAAGGCACATTATGTTATGCTGAACATTGAATTGCCTGGTGCCCAGGTCGCAGAACTGGAACGTCGTGCACGTATTGACGAAGACGTAATTCGTTTCTTGAACGTCCGTGTTGATGAATTGGCAAAACAACCATCAATTATGATGAAAAAAAATAACGAAGAGGCAGAATAATGGCAGTCCGTGCAGCAATTTATCGTAAAAAATCTAACCCATTAAAGGGCAAGGTTATTGATTACAAAGATATTAAAACACTGTCGCACTATATCACAGAACGCGGCAAAATCGTCCCATCACGTATCAGTGGTGTTTCCCAGAAAGACCAGCGCGAATTGGCAACCGCCATCAAACGTGCGCGTCATTTGGGGTTGATGCCATTTGTTCGCAACAACTTGGGCTAAAATTAAATTCTGTGGACGCCTGTTGCGTTCACAGTTCCTCGTGTATGTCTAATACACGTCGGAACTGAAATGAACGCTGCCATTCGTCTCACATAATTTAATTTGTGAATAAGCATATAAAAAACATTTGGGATATTTAAATCCCTAACTTGAAAAAGGACAGATACAATGAAAATTATTTTAACAGAAAAAATCGCACACTTGGGCAATATCGGTGACACAGTTGAAGTGAAAACGGGTTTCGCGCGCAACTATCTGTTGCCAAATGGCAAGGCTATGCGCTGGACACGTGAAAACGTTGCGCTGTTTGAAGCGAAAAAGGCCGAATTGACCGCACGCCAGGAAGCCGCCAAGGCTGCCGCACAGGCAAATGTTGATGCGGTTAAAAATGCAAAACTGCATATGATTCGCCAGGCAGGTGATACCGGTCAGTTGTATGGTTCGGTTTCTACACGTGATATTGCGCGTATGTTGAAAGAAGTTGCAAACGTCAATGTTGAATCCGCCCAGGTCTTGTTGGGCAGCCCGATTAAATCTATTGGTGCGTTTGATACAAAAATCGCACTGCACCCGGACGTTGTTGTCCCGGTCAAGGTTTATGTCGCCCAGACCCAGGACGAAATTGACGCATTGGTCGCAGGTAAAGTTCTGACATTTGGAACGAAAAAGGTTGAAGAAGAAGTTGCCGAAGAAAAACCGGTGGCTGAACCAAAAACCGAAGAAAAAGCGGCAGACGCAGAATAATAAAAACGCCCCGTCGGGGCGTTTTTTTTGAAAACTGTTTGTCATATTCAGACGGACAGATTATAATTTATTTTATGAAACTGGAATCAGTGGGGATTTTGATTGGTTTGCGTCCGATGGGCGAACGCGATTCGGTTGCGCGTATATTTTCGCGCGATTTTGGCGTTATGTGTGGGGTTCTGCGTGGGGCGCAAACGGCACGTGTAAATCGGCCACTGGTTGGGCAAATTGGCGCGATGTCGTGGAACGCGCGACTGGAATCACAACTGGGGACATTTCATTGGGAATCGGTGCGCAATATGGCGGCCCCGATTATGATGTCTGGCGCGCGGTTGGCGTTGCTGAACAGTGCGATTGACCTGGTCACGGTATTGTTGCCCGAACGCGAGGCGTATGCCCACCTGTATGATGAAACGCTGAATTTGCTGGACGCGCTGGGAACTGATGATTCTGGGGTGGCGTATTTGAATTGGGAAATTGCGTTGTTGCGCGACCTGGGGTATGCGTTGGATTTGTCGCATTGTTCGGGGTGTGGCGCGCGAACGAATCTGAATTATTTATCCCCACGCACGGGGCGTGCGGTCTGTGATAATTGTGCGGCACCGTATATTGGGCGACTGTATAAATTGCCGTTGACATTAGATGTGACCGCGCGATTTTTAGACGCGGTTTGTGCAGACCAAGGCGTGACATTGCCTGTGTCACGGCGGCGATTGACGGTGTAAAAAAACATATTTATTCCTTGCGAATTCAATAAATTTTTTCTATGGTATCTTTGTTCAATACAAAAGGAGAAAAACATGACTTGGACAATATTGGTTCTGGTTCTGGGTATTGCGCTGTATATGTTCGGCGGCATGCTGATTGCACGTATCGGCGATGATTCCAGTGCTGGTTTGAAATTGGCAAAGAAAGCAACAACAGTTTTTGCCATCATTTTAATCGCAGGCAGCGTTTGCCGCTTGTATGTTCCATATTATTTGACATCGGTCAATCCGTTGATTATCCAACAGATGGCTGATGGCGCCCGGGAACAGATGAACGCAGAAAAGAACAAGGCTGTTCGCGCGTTCGTTCGTGACCACGCGGATACAATGATTGCAGATGCGCCGATTTTGGGTTCCCAGGATGCAAAAAAGACAATCTATGTCTGGACAGATTTCAGTTGCCCATATTGCCGTCGTGTTCACGGTGAATTGGATCGTGTGCTGAAAAATCGTGATGACGTTCGCGTTGTTGTTAAAAACTTCTCTATCCACGGCGCATTGTCTGATGCACCAGCCAAGGCTGCGATTGCTGCAAAATTGCAGAGCCCAGAAAAGGCTGCAAAGTTGGTTGATATGATGATGACACGTAATTTCTATACCCAGGACGATTTGAAAGATCAGTCTAAAATCGCCGAAAAGGTTGAAAAGAACGTTATGAAAATGGCCGAAGAAGCAGGGCTGGATACAAAACAGTTGAAACAAGATATGAACGGCGAAGTTGTTGCACGTGAAATGGCAAACGTTCGTGACTTGGCACAACAGTTTGAAATCAGCGGAACACCTTTCTTGATTATCCAGGAACAGGCATTCCCAGGTGCTATCCCATACGACCAAATCATCAAGGCGTTGGAAAAATAATAAATGGGGCATCGCCCCGTTTTTTTTTTTACAATGTAAATAATATCAGTGCGCCATTGGCGCACTGGTTTTTTTATTTCTGTTCCAAGATTGCGATTCCTGGCAGGGTGCGACCTTCTATGAATTCCAGAAATGCGCCACCACCAGTTGATACGTATGTCATATCATCTTTGACGCCACACGCGGTCAATGCGGCAACTGTGTCGCCACCACCAATTACGCTGGTGATTTTACCGTTGCGTGTTTGTTCGGCGATTGCGCGTGCCAGGGCAAATGTGCCAACAGACCACGTTGGCTGCCATTCGGCCATACCAACACTGCCGTTCCAAATGACGGTTTCAGATTTTTCAATCACGGATATGGCGGACGCGATTGTTTGCGCGCCTTCGTCCAGAATAACGTCGTTGTCTGTGATTTCGTTAAATGTTTTGTCGCTGCGTGGTGCGTTTGGTGCGAATTCTGGGGCGACACCTTTGTCGCTGGGCAAAACGATGTTGCAATTATTTTCGCGTGCAAATGCCAGTATTTCCAATGCAGTGTCGCGTTGGTCGGGTTCATACAGCGAATTGCCAACGTGTGCGCCAGTTGCAAATTTGAACGTTGTCCCCAATGCGCCACCAATAATCAAATTATCGGCCAGTGTGGCCAATGCCTTTAACACGCCAATTTTTGTGGAAACCTTGCTGCCAGCGACAATCGCGGTCAGGGGGCGCGCCGGATGTGTCATCACGGCGTCCAGGCTTTCAATTTCAGACGCCAATAATTTGCCGGCGTATGACGGCAGAATTTCTGCAACACCAACAGTGCTGGCGTGGGCGCGGTGCGATACGGCAAATGCGTCGTTGACAAACAAGTCAAATCCGCGGGCCAGGTCAGCCGCAAACGTTGGGTCGTTTTTTTCTTCGCCGGCGTAAAAGCGGACGTTTTCCAATAATACAACGTCGCCGTCGCGCATTTCGTCCATAAAATTACGGTCCAGACAGTCTGAAATCAGTGGCACGCCCATATATTCGGCAATCGGTTTCAGTGAAAATTCCATATTGCGCGTCCCCTTGGGCCGGCCCAGATGGGCGCAGATTGCGATTTTTGCGCCACCCGCACGCAGGGCGTTTATTGTTGGCATACTTTGTTCAATGCGAAATGCATCGGTGATTTTGCCGTCAACAATTTGGACGTTAAAATCGTCGCGCAGCAACACAAATTTGCCACGAACGTCCAGATTTTCAATCGTGCGTAATTTCATACTCTATCCTTTCCTTTACTGGTTTGAAACTTTTACGATAATGCTCGTTTATACCATATTTTTCAATGGCCCGCAAATGTTCTGGCGTTGGATAGCCGGCATTTTTATCCCACGCGTATTCGGGGTATTGCGTTGCCAAATCGTGCATAATTTTATCACGGGTTTCCTTGGCAATAATGGACGCGGCGGCAACAGATAACGATTTTGCATCGCCCCGAACAATCGCCGTTCCGACCAAATCGCGCGGCAACCTGTTCCCGTCAATCAGACAAAAGTCCGGTTTATCCGCCAGATTTTTAACCGCACGTGTCATTGCCTGCATTGATGCCCATAAAATATTCAGTTCGTCAATTTCAGCCGGACTGCATTGTCCAGTGGCCCAAATTGTGTTGTGTGTAATCCAATCGTATGCCACCGCGCGTGCGTGCGCAGTCATCTGTTTTGAATCACGGATTACAACCGGGATTTCAATGTCGTGGTTTGGAAAAATTACCGCCGCCGCAATAACCGGCCCACACAGTGGGCCACGACCGGCCTCGTCCACGCCGGCAACCAGGCGGTGGCCACACGTGCGTTCAAATGAAAAGTCAGGCGTTGTGTGCATTATATTGACATACGATTCGCAATTTGCTGTTGGACATATTCGTCCTGGCTGTTATACAGTGGCCAGGTGCCGTTTGCCAATTCTTCCATTGCGGTCAATGGCTGGTTCAAGCGCGCACGATACAGCCACAGGTTTGACATCACGCGTTTTATATAACTGCGTGTTTCGTATGCAGGAAAACTTTCAATATACAACAATGGGTCGTATGTTGAAAAAGTCTTTTCAAATTTAACAACCGTCCCCATACCGGCGTTATATGCCGCCAACATTTTGATAATGTTGTTGTTGATGTTCGGGTGCGCCAACAGGTCAACAATATATTGCTGGCCCAGGAACATATTGTGTTCAGGCTTGCTCATATCAATATCAGACATCGCAACGTTATTATGACGTGCAACGCGACGGGCTGTGCTGGGCATAATTTGCATCAGGCCAGACGCGCCAGCGATTGATTTTGCATTGGGGCGAAAACCACTTTCCTGTTTGGTGATGGCCAGCAACAATGCACGGTCAATAGACCAGCCGCCCATCGGTTCCCAATCAGGCAGTGGGTATTGCGCAGAATAAATAATGTCGTCGTCAATTTCCAAGATTCCGCGGTCACGAATAACACTGGACGCCTGGATTGAAACGCGGGGCAGGCCGTATGTCGTCGCAACTGAATTTACCGCGTGCAGTGTTCGGTCTGATGCGCGCGCCGTAATCAGATATTTCAGGTATTGTTCGGCGCGACCCTTTTGATCAATCTGTAATAACGCCAGTGCGATTTTGCCGTATTTCGTTTCGCGCAGTGTGTCAATGTCATCATCGGTCAGGTCTTGTTCAAAGAATTCGTATTGCGGTGTTTCGCCCAACATCACAGATGACAATGCACCATAAAATGCCATTGGGTGCGCGGCGGCAATTTTCCAATAATTTTTCGCGCCGTCGTGATTGCCGTTGGCGTCCGCAGCGCGACCGGCCCAAAATGCAGCCTCGGTCTTGCGGGCGTTGTTGATTTGTTCCAGTTTTAAAATCTGGCTGAAATATTTTTCACTTTCGGCGAATTTTTCTTCTTTGAAATATAACAGCCCCATTGCCCACAGGCCGTATTCTGATTTTGCGTCAGATGCGACAAATCCCCACTTTTTTGCCAATTCAAATTCGCCGTTTGTATAATATATAAATGACAGACGACCGGCCAAACGACCGTAATCTGATTCGGTCAACCGACGTTTGAACGACGCATCTTCCAAAATATTACGGGCGGTTTTCGTGCTGCCACTGCGGATTGCGCGCTTGAACTTGGTAATCTTTGTGTTGGTTTTACCAGAATATTTTTTTGTTGTCCAGGTTTCAGATTGGGCGGTTTCTATGGACGCGCCGCCACTGATTGTTTTGGGCGTGACAGATTTGCGAACGGCGGCCTTTTTAATCTTGGCCAATTTTTCCATACGCGGCGCGCCCGGCGTGTCATAGTATTTCGTCATCCAGTTCGCAATTTCACGACCACGGGTGTGATACGTTTTTGATGTATAGCGTTGATACAAAACTTCGCCCATCAGGGTGTCGTCGGTCAGTTGCGATTCCAGTTTTTTTGCCGCGTCAATTTTTTCGCGCGATTGTAATGCGAATATTTGTTCATACAAACTGGCGTCTGCGTCGGTCAAAATCATAGGATTATCAACAGCATAGGCCGTGACCGACAGGAATATAACTGTTAAAAATGTGAAAAGTTTTTTCATATAAATCAGAATAACGATGTCTTGGGCAGGTGGCAAACCGCCGCGCCTTCGTCAGCCTCGGGTATTTGGTCAATTATCTTTTTAAAATCCGATATGCGTGAAAATTTGCGATACACGGATACAAAACGAACAAATGCAATCGGATCCAGGTTTAACAATGAATCCGCCACCATTTGACCGACCATTACGCTGGTCACTGTGTCGTCAGCGGTTTCGGTTTCCAAACGGCGGTGAATTGATGTCACCAGTTTTTCAATCTGTTCATCGCCCACATCGCGATTGCGACACGCCAATTTAATGCTGCGACGCAGTTTTTCGCGGTCAAAAGGTTCCATTTTTCCGCTGTTTTTGCGCACCATCAGGTCGCGCATCTGGACCCGTTCAACCGTTGTGAACTTTGCGCCACATTGATTGCAAACACGACGGCGCCGAATAATCGCATCTTCGGTGTCGGGACGTGAATCTGTCACGCGGCTGTCGGTAGAATTACAGTATGGACATCTCATAACGATGTAAAGAATAGCAATCTATTTTGCCCCCTGCAAGTAATATTTGCATCAGTAAAAAATCGTGTTTTTGGAAAAATCAAGCCCTTTATTTAAAAAACATTGCTTGCACCCGTCTTTTTCAGGGGGGCGATTTGTGGTAAAATGGTGCATAGGGAAAACGGAGAGATGGAAAAATATCTGAATCAGATTTTGTCTGGTGATTGCATAGAGGTTATGCGTGGCATACCTGATGCGTCGGTTGATGCCGTCTTTGCCGATTGCCCGTATAATTTGCAGTTGGGGGCAAAAACACTGTATCGTCCCGAAGATCAGACGGCGGCGCGCGCTGTGCGTGATGCCTGGGACGCGTTTGACAGCCCGGCGGCATACGATGAATTTACACGCGCCTGGATGCGCGAGTGCCAGCGTATATTGAAACCAGATGGCGCAATGTGGGTCATCGGCAGTTATCACAATATATTCCATGTTGGTGCAATTTTACAGGATTTGGGTTTCTGGATTTTAAATGACATCGTTTGGGTAAAAACAAACCCTATGCCGAATTTCCGTGGAACGCGTTTTACAAATGCGCACGAAACGCTGATTTGGGCCACCCCACGCAAGACGGGTAAATATACGTTTAATTACGAAACGATGAAAAAACTGAACGGCGGAAAACAAATGCGTTCAGATTGGAATATCAATATATGCCTGGGCGAAGAACGTGTCAAAGACGCCAATGGCAAAAGTTTGCATAACACGCAAAAACCGATGGATTTATTGCGTCGCGTGATACTGGCGTCAACAAAACAGGGCGATGTTATACTTGACCCGTTTTTGGGCAGTGGGACAACCGCTGCGGTTGCACGGGAACTGGGGCGTAATTTTATTGGAATAGAACGTGAACAGGCCTATGTAGATGCTGCACGGGAACGTGTTGCCGCAGTAAAACCGATTGATTTGTCGGATATAGAGGTCACAACCCCCAAACGGGCCGAGGTTCGTGTTGCGTTTCGCGAATTGCTGGACGCTGGGTTGCTGTATGTGGGCCAGACGTTGGTCAGTCCGCGTGGCGAACGTGTTATGATTACGCGTGATGCCCAGTTGGTGCATACCCTGCACGGCAAGGCGTCAATTCACGTTATGGCGGCGCGATTGCAACACAGTGTCAGTTTTAATGGTTGGGATTATTGGTCGGCCCAGCGTCGCGATGGGACATTGGTTCCGATTGATGAATTGCGCAAATATGTGCGTGATATTAAACGGGATATTAAACAAGCCGCCTGATATTTATCGGCGGCTGCTGTTTTTTTAACGTGATTTTTCTGATGCGCGTCTGTGGGCGCGGTCTATGATGTTCTGGTGACGGGTGTTGCAGGCCGGCAAAATCGCTTGCAAATCATCATACATACGACGGCGCAACTGTTCCATTTCGTGGATTTTGAAATATATTTGTTCTATCTGGCTGTCAAGGCGGAACGTTGTGTTTCCGCGTGCCAGTTGCTCATTACGGTTGTATGTCATAACGTAAACCATATTGTGCATTTCGTCCAGTTGACGGTTTATAAAATCTATTTCGCGCAGGATACGGACACGTTCAATATTATATCTGCCTGGTGCGTTCATTTTTTTTCCTTTTGTTATTACAATAATATATAATACACAAAATCGGTTTTGTCAACTGTTGGCGTGGGGTTGCATTTTTTGCATATTTTCCTATATATCAGACTATGAATTCGCGAATCGGATTTTTTATGGTATAATTAGCAGGAAATAAAAGGATTTTTTAATGGCACTGATACCTATGGTTATAGAGGAATCGCCACGTGGTGAACGCTCGTTTGATATTTATTCGCGTCTGTTGCGCGACCGTATCGTTATGATAAATGGCCAGATTGAACCAACGATGGCAAACAGCATTGTTGCCCAGTTGTTGTTCTTGGAATCTGAAAACCCAAATGCAGAAATTTCTGTTTATATCAACAGTCCGGGCGGCGATGTGTCCGCAGGCTGGGCGATTATGGACACGATGCAGTATATCAAATCGCCGGTTTCAACGATTGGTATGGGACTGGTTGCGTCAATGGGGTCGGTTTTGCTGGCGGCCGGTGCGCGCGGAAAACGTTTCGTTCTGCCAAATACCCAGATTATGATTCACCAGCCGTTGGCCGGGGCCGAGGGCCAGATTACCGATATGGAAATCCGTATGAACCAATATCAAAAGAATAAAAAGACATTGATTAAACAGATGTCTGAATTCACCGGGCGCAACGAACAAGAACTGTTTGACGCGATGGAACGTGATAACTGGATGACCCCGTCCGAGGCCAAGGATTTTGGTCTGATTGACGGTGTTTTGGTGCGTAAATAATTTGTTTTCAGCGGGATATAAGATATGAGTGACGATAAAAACAACAATACACCAACAACCGACGAAGCACAGGGCGCACAACAGTTTTGCAGTTTTTGTGGCAAATCTGTGTACGAGGTTAAAAAACTGGTTCGTGGTCGCAATGTGTGCATTTGCGACGAATGTATAAACCTGTGCAATGATATTATGGCGGACGATATTCGCGACGAAGTGAACAAAGACGCTGCGAAATTACCAACCCCGTCCCAGATTTATAAATTCTTGAACGAATATATTATCGGCCAGGATATGGCAAAGCGCACGCTGGCGGTGGCGGTGTATAACCACTATAAACGTCACAGTGTGGCGATGTCGGCCAATGTTGAAATTCAAAAGTCTAATGTTTTGTTGATTGGGCCAACGGGAACTGGCAAGACGCTGTTTGCGCAAACATTGGCACGCATTTTGGACGTGCCATTTGCAATCGCCGACGCCACCACTTTGACCGAGGCTGGATACGTCGGTGACGACGTGGAAAGTGTTTTGACGCGCCTGTTGCAGAATGCGAACTTTGACGTGGAACGCGCAGGGCGGGGCATTATTTATATTGACGAAATTGATAAAATTGCGCGCAAGTCTGAAAATCCGTCGCTGACCCGTGACGTTTCTGGCGAAGGCGTGCAACAGGCCCTGTTGAAATTAGTAGAAGGTACAGTCGCCAATGTCCCGGCCGGTGGCGCAGGACGCAAGCACCCGGGCGAGGCCACTGTTCAACTGGATACGTCCAAGATATTGTTTATCTGTGGCGGTGCGTTTGATGGGCTGAACAAAATTATTGGTGGACGCAAATCTGAACGCGCCGGTATTGGTTTTGGTGCAAATGTCCAATCCAAAAAGGAACGCGAATCCAAAAATTATCTGGACGATGTTCAACCCGAAGATTTGGTTAAATTCGGCATAATCCCAGAATTGGTCGGACGTTTGCCGGTGATTACCACGTTGCAAGATTTAGACGAAGGCGCATTGGTAAAAATCCTGACTGAACCGAAAAACGCGATTGTGAAACAGTATGCCGCGATGTTAGAAATGGACAATGTGAAATTGAACATCACCGATGACGGCCTGCGTGAAATTGCAAAATTGGCGGTTGCGCGCAAGACGGGCGCGCGCGGTCTGCGCAGTATTTTGGAACGCATATTGTTGGCACCAATGTTTGACGCGCCAGACAACCCAGAATTGGCAGAAATCGTGATTGATAAAAACGTTGTGCTGGGGAAAAAGCAACCTGTGCAAATCCTGCGCGACGCCAAAAAGGCCGCATAAATAAAAAACACCCACCTGGGTGTTTTTTTATTCAATCTGGTGGCGTGGGTCGCCACTCTCTCACCATACGTAAGGCGCGAACGGCGCGCAAACGAATTGCGCTTGTTCTTGCCAACTTGCATGACGAACCGACGGTTCTCGTCCGACAGGGCAAAAATAAAAACCACCAAAATGGTGGTTTGTATTTTTGGTGGCCCTGGTCGGACTCGAACCGACACTCCTTGCAGAACTTGATTTTGAGTCAAGCGCGTCTACCAATTCCGCCACGGGGCCAAAACCAATGCGCGATTATTTCGCGGCGGCTTTCTTGGTTTCTACTTTCTTGACCAAGCGCGCGCTGCGTGCAGGTTTGTGAACCGGCTTTTTCGCAGGTGCTGCGACCTTGCCCTGTTTCTTTTCAATCGCTTTTTTAATCGCGGCCATATCATCGGTCAAACGTGATACAGGTTTCGCCATTACGTACGCGTCCAGACCGCCATGCTTGGTCAATGTGCGCAGGCCAGCCGTAGAAATACGCAACGAAAAATCGCGATTCAAAATGTCGCTGTGGAACTTTAATTTTTGCAGATTCGGCAAGAATGTGCGTTTTGTATGACGCATAGAGTGGGAAACGTTCATTCCAACTTCTGTTTTCTTACCTGTAACTTTACATACACGTGGCATATCAATAATCCTTTAATAACTGGGGCATAATTTATACTAAATTTCCCGAAATGTCAAGTAATGTTTTACTTTATTGTTTATTTTGCGCCGTGCGACGGCGATAACAGGTCGGTCACAACCTTGGCCGGGGTGAACGTAGATGCCGGGACAGCGACGAAAACCGTGTTCCAGTGCGCCATCGCGCCGTTCCACAATCCTGGGCGTTCCATCGCGCGCAGATTGCGTCCGCCATACGATTTGTCTGAAATAAACCCAGTCTGGGGGTCAATAAAACGCCCCAGGTCAAATTTATTGCCGTGCGCGTCACGCGTGCCACAGACCAAATCCACCGGGTTAAAGTGCGATGACGCGTTCATTATATCACGCGCATCTGGGGCAATCTGGCTGGATTCTATGATTTGCAGGGATTCTGTACCGTTTTCGTCACGCACCCAGAACGGGCCGCCGCCTGGCGCGCCGATGTTTTTTACCATACCGCACACGCGAACGGGGCGGTTTAAAATCTGGCGCAACGTGTCCGCCGACGCATCATCAGGCACGCGCACGCATAAATCGTTCGTGATAAACGTGCGAATTTCGTTCAAATCGTGTGCCGTGAAATTATCCAGGTATTCAAACGCGCGCGATTGCAGGCATACCAACAATCCGGCTAATGCGCGCTTGTATTTAATGGTATCGCCACGTAATTTGTCAGTTGTGACGTTGTCAATATTTTTGATAAACACAATATCGGCGTCAATATCGTTCAGATTTTCAATCAGCGCGCCGTGGCCAGCCGGTCGGAACAACAGATGTCCGTCATCTGTGCGAAACGGCGTATTGTCTGGATTGACCGCGATTGTATCAGTAGATGTGCGTTGGTTTGACATAGTAATGTCGTAATTTACCCCATAGCGCGCGCTGTATTCCGGCACTGTGCGTGCCAACAATGCGCGAAACCCGGCCAGATGTTCAGGCGACACGGTAAAGTGGATATGCACCGTGCCATTTGCGGTGGCGTATTGTGCGCCTTCGGCCAGGTGTTCTTCCAGGGCGGTGCGACTGTATGTGTCATATTTATGAAACGCAATCAGCCCCTTGGGCAAATTGCCATAGTTCAGGCCGGCATCGGTCAATATACACGCGATTTTATCGCGGTCGGTTGGGGTGGCCGGCAAAAATTGCCGTAAATCGTCCCAGAACGCGAATTTATCCAAATTATCCAGCACGCGTCGCGTAGTGTTGTCTTCCGCGCCAGTGTTCAAGAATTCAAACAAATCGCGGAACATACGTGTTGCTGCGCCAGACGCAGGAACGAACTTTACAATTTTTTTTGTTTTCTGGGCAGCGATGTATTTTTCGGTATATCGCGCGATGTCTGGGTCAGACAATTCGGTAATTCCGTCGCCAACGGTTGCCGGGCGTGTGATATTGGCGTATGGAAATCCGCGCACAAAATCAGCCAGTTGCTGGGCAACAATATCAGGCGTCAGCCCGTGTGATTTTATCTGTTCTGTATCTGGGGTGGAAAATTCTGTCATAGTATGAATCCCTTGGGTTATTGCCAGAATAATACAAAAAAAATTTGTGCGCAATATATTCCTGATGGCTTGAAAACAGGACGTATGATATTATATATCTGATAACAAAAATAAAAAAATAAACAGGAGGATTTAAAATATGAATCCAGAAGAAATGCAAGAAACGCCACAACAGGCGATTGAAAAATATACGACAGATTTTACCAAACTGGCGTCTGATGGGAAATTAGACCCGGTGATTGGTCGTGACGAAGAAATTCGTCGCACTATCCAGGTGTTGTCGCGTCGGACAAAAAATAACCCGGTGCTGATTGGTAATCCTGGGGTTGGTAAAACTGCAATAGTAGAAGGATTGGCCGAACGAATCGTTTCAGGCGACGTGCCGGAAAATCTGTTAAAGAAAAAATTGTTATCGTTGGATATGGGCGCATTGATGGCTGGCGCGATGTTCCGTGGCCAGTTTGAGGCGCGATTCAAGGCGATATTAAAAGCGGTCAAAGAAGCCGATGGCGGAATTATTTTGTTCATTGACGAATTACATACGTTGGTCGGTGCCGGCAAAGGCGAAGGCAGTATGGACGCAGGCAATCTGTTAAAGCCGATGTTGGCGCGTGGCGAATTGCACTGTTTGGGTGCAACAACACTGGACGAATATCGCCAATATATTGAAAAAGACCCAGCGTTGGCGCGTCGGTTCCAGCCCGTCTATGTGGACGAGCCGACCGTTGACGACACAATTTCAATTCTGCGTGGGTTAAAAGAAAAATACGAAGGACATCACGGTGTGCGAATTTCTGATTCTGCGCTGGTGTCGGCGGTTAAATTGTCCAATCGCTATATCACAGACAGATTTTTGCCGGACAAAGCGATTGACCTGATTGACGAGGCCGCCGCCCGTGTCCGTATTGAAATCGCGTCAAAGCCTGAAAAGTTGGACGAGGTTGACCGTCACTTGATGCAGTTGAAAATAGAACAACAGGCATTAAAAAAAGAAAAAGACGCGGATTCTAAAAAGCGTTTGGGCGAATTGGATAAACTGATTGCCGATTTGCAAAACGAATCGGATAAAATGACCGCCGATTGGCGCGCCGAACAGGGCAAAATGCGCGCGCTGTCGGACGCGATGGCGGCGTTGGACGCGGCCAAGGCCGAGGTTGCAACCGCAATGCGCAATGGCGACTATGAAAAGGCGTCCGCCCTGCAATATGGCAAGGTTCCCGAACTGGAAGAGCAAATCCGCAAATTAAACGCAGATGCGCGCGAATACAAGACGGTTTTGCCGGAACACATTGCCGCGGTGGTCAGCAAATGGACCGGTGTCCCAGCCGACAAGTTGACGATGGAAGAGCAATCAAAATTACTGAACATAGAAGATGAATTGCGTAAACGTGTCGTTGGCCAGGATCACGCATTGACGGTTGTCGCGCGTGCGATTCGGCGCAGTCGTGCCGGATTGTCTGACCCACATCGTCCCGCCGGCAGTTTTATGTTCTTGGGGCCAACTGGTGTCGGTAAAACCGAGGTTGCCAAAGCATTGGCGGAATATCTGTTTAACGACGACACGGCAATGACCCGAATTGATATGAGTGAATATATGGAACCGCATTCGGTGTCGCGCCTGATTGGCAGTCCCCCGGGGTACGTCGGCTATGAACAGGGTGGGGTGCTGACCGAATCGGTGCGCCGTCGTCCGTATCAGGTATTGCTGTTTGATGAAATTGAAAAGGCAAACCCAGACGTGTTCAATGTGTTCCTGCAAATCTTGGACGATGGTCGTTTGACCGATGGCCAGGGTCACGTTGTGAACTTTACAAACACGATTATCATTATGACCAGCAATTTGCCGTCAATGGACGCGGTGAAACATCAATTCCGCCCAGAATTCATCAATCGTATTGATGAAATCGTGTTCTTTAACCCATTGGGCAAAGATGTTATGTCTGGCATTGTGAAAATCCAGTTGCATAATCTGGAACGTCGCCTGGCGGAACGTCGTATTACGCTGGACGTATCGGATGCGGCGATTAAATGGTTGGGCGATAACGGTTATGACCAGGTATTTGGTGCGCGTCCGTTGAAACGTCTGATTACGTCCGCGGTTGAAGATAAAATCGCAGATTTGATTTTGTCTGGCGCCGTTGGCGAAGGCAGCACTGTTTACGTTGATGTTCACGGCAAAGAATTGACGGTGAAATAATCAGTTGTAAATGTCAAAAAAAACGTGGGATTTCCCACGTTTTTTATGTTTTCCGAACATTTTTGGCGCAATCGGGCCTGAAACCCCGAAAAAGCCCCACGTTTGTGGGGCCTTTGTTATGTGTGTGTTTGTTATTTTTGACGCATCATCGCCTGTTTTTGCCGTAATAACATTTGGGCCTGGGTGGCGATATTGCACAACGCCGTTAAATTTTGGTGGCGTGGGAACATCGCAGCAATATCCGGACGCGATATTATCGGCGCATTTAATGGATATGGAACAACCATCTGGGCCGAAATGGCTGGGCGTGCCGCACCACGGTCGGGTAATGGACGTAATGCCGGTTTTTTTGCCGGTTTCTGAACCTGTTTCTGGGCCAATTTTTGAACCGTTTTTTTAATGCGCGGACGCGTCCGACGACGCCTGCGCACCACGACCATAATTGGTGTGCCGTTTGTTTGCGCGGATGCCGTGTGCAATCTTGGCGCGACACCGTTCAAATGCATTAATGTTTGTGCCAATTTCGCGGTATCATCAGGGCCACGCGTATCAGAATAATAAAAGCGATTCGTCACCGCATTATATGCGATTTTTTCAGTCCCGTTTTTAATCATTGGTGGCATTTCGCCCGTCTTGGTATTGACCAGGTATAATTTGCTTTCTGGGCCGTGTGGTGTCAACGCCGTGCGACGAATCGCAACGTATTCAGTCCCAGGAAATGTCGCAACAATTTGAAACGGTTGCGCGCCACGACCAATGCCACGAACGCGACGCAAACGACCGTATGGCGTGGTCATATACAGCGTATAACGCCCAGACGGTGTTCTGATACATTTAAAATTGTTTTGCATAATGTTGTTCATTAAAAACCTGTTCTTTATTTAGATTTCTTTTTTGTTGCCTTGAACTGGATATCGCGCAGTTTTTTGTATTCCCCACCCAGCGCGCACAGTTCGGAATCTGTTCCTTGTTCAATAATGCGACCATCTTTTATCACACATATTATATCAGCATCCAGTATGGTTGACAAGCGGTGTGCGATAACAAATGTTGTGCGACCCACCATCAGGTCTTTTAACGCAGATTGAATCAATTTCTCGCTTTGTGTGTCCAGGGCAGATGTGGCCTCGTCCAATAACAGGATTGGGGCGTCTTTTAAAATTGCGCGCGCGATTGCAATACGTTGTTTCTGGCCACCAGATAATAATGCGCCACCTTCGCCAACAGGCGAATCGTATTTTTTTGGGAATTTCATAATGAAATCGTGGGCGTTGGCCGCGCGCGCGGCGGCAATAACCTGGTCTGGGGTGGCATCAGGACAACCGTATTTAATGTTGTCGTTGATTGTGCCGTTAAACAAGAATACATCTTGGGATACTTCGGCGATTGACCGGCGTAATGATTTTAATGTGTATTTCTTGATGTCGGTGCGATTGATTTCAATCTTGCCCGATTGTGGATCATAGAATCGTTCCAGCAAATTAAATAACGTGGTTTTACCACCGCCCGATGGCCCAACCAGGGCGCAAACCTGGCCCGCAGGAACGCGCAGATTGATGTTGTGTAATACCGGTTCGCCAGGTTTATATGCAAATGTGACGTTGTGGAAATTCACAGACATTTTTTTGTCTGAATTTAATTCGCGTGCGTCTGGGGCGTCTTGGATTACAGGTTCGCTGTCCAGGAAATCAAATAAAACCTCGGCCGCTAACAGACCGTGCTGGACCGTGTTGCCGGTGCCTGTTATGCTTTTCGCAGGTTTATACGCTGCCGTCAACGCCAACAAGAACGCCGTAAAATCACCCGTTGAAATCGCGCCTGTCACGATAAAGTGACCACCGATAATCAACGCCAGGCACAGCCCAATTGAAATCATCAATTCCAACAGGGGGGATTGTAATGCGTGGGCCTGGGTGCTTTTATACGAATTGCACATAGATGTATCCAGAACACGACGAAAACGACGCGTTTCAGATTGTTCGGTGGCAAACGCCTGGATTGTTTTGATGCCGTGCAATGTTTGATTTAAATGCTGGGACACGTTGTTCGCAATGCCAAACGATTCGCGCGACAGACGCCGACGCTTGCGCATAATCAGCACCATTGGCACCATAATCGCCGGAACCAAGAATATTAAAACTGCACACATTTGGGGCGCGTAATACACCATCAGCCCCAGCGTCATTATCAGGGTCGCAACCTGTTGAATCGTGCTGACAATCGTGCCAGTCACCAGGGTCAAAACCGCGTTGGCCTGGACGCTGAAATAATTCAGGTTTTTGCCAATGCCGTCGCCATAGAATTTTGAAATATCCATTTTGACCATGTGATTGTAAATCCGCTGTTGCAGATTTGCACTGGCCAACAGGCCGGCCTTGGCCATCAGTAATGATTTAGAATATGTGAAAATACCCTTGAACCCGAACGCGCCGATGATTTGCAGGCCAAAGATATAAATTGACTGCATACTGCGTTCAATAAACGCCTTGTCCACAATGCGCTGGACCAGGGTAATCGTGTATGCCTCGGCCGCGGACGCGCCGATTGTCGCCACAATCCCGGCCAGCAACCATTTCCACTGGGGTTTGCCGATTTCGCGCCAAACGCGCCCATACAGTGACCACTTAATGCGACCATTGGACGCATCGCCTTTGATTAAACGTTTTGTTTTTTCAGATATTTTATTTAACATAGCGACGCTATTATAAAGTGATATGTAAAAACTGTCCAGTTAAAGATTTACATTGACAAGACGCGTAAAAGTGTATAAAATGCGTGGGCTTTCATATATTGAGGGCGCAAAGTTTTGGGGTCATAGCTCAGTTGGTAGAGCACCTGCTTTGCAAGCAGGGGGTCGTCAGTTCGAGTCTGATTGGCTCCACCAAAAATTGATACAAATGTCACGCTAAAGGGGGTGAATACATTATGGTGAAAGTTCTGGTTCGCGACAATAACGTTGAACAGGCACTGCGCGTTGCAAAACGTAAATCCCAGAAAGAAGGCCTGTACCGCGAAATGAAAGAACGTCAGCGTTATGAAAAACCAACAACAAAGCGCAAACGTTTGAAAGAAGAGGCTGTGCGTAACGAAAAGAAACGTCAGTCTAAACAAAGAATGGTCTTTGGATTCTAATAAAAATGCCCCGTTTGGGGCGTTTTTTATTTTGCAAAATTTGGCGCGCTGAAAATAAATTCTTGGGATTGGGGTGAAAATTGTGATAAAATACCCCAGTGAAATAAAAAAAAGGAATTTAAATGCCAACGGTCAAAAAATCTAAAAAAGTTCAATCCAGCACGACATATACAAATATGTTCTTGGCCTATGCGGCGTTTTGGCGGCGCGGTTTTACCCAGTGGGCCGGCACATCGTCACGGTCTGAATTTTGGTGGACAATATTGGTCAACACATTGATTTATGCGACGTGGGCATTGGTGGCATTTCTGTGTATGGCGATGGATATTGCACTGACTGGTGATGTTGGATTGATGTTTGGCTTGGCGATATTGCTGGGGTTGATTTACAGTATTGTAATTGCAATTCCGATGATTTCGTTGCGCACGCGTCGTTTGCATGACGCCGGTCTGTCTGCGTGGTGGTGGCTGTTGATGTTGTTGTGTGTTGTGCCGTTTGCATCTGTTGTTGCCGGGTTGGTGATGTTTATATTCTCGCTGTTGCCGACCAAGACAGACGGAAATCCATATCACAAATTTAATAAATAAAAAATGCGCCATTGGCGCATTTTTTATTTCCCCCATTCTGGGGCGATGAGTTTATACCC
>URSG01000007.1 GCA_900550565.1 uncultured Rickettsiales bacterium
CACCGCCGTTGCACGTGCAACCGATGCACGTGACGCCGCACGCGACACCGTTGCAGTCGCACCACCACGCACGCCACCAGTGACAACACCACTGCGCGCAACATTTGCCGTTGACGCACGTGGCACACTGACCGCAGAACGCGCCGCGACATCGCCCCCAGAAACAACCGTATTTGTTCGTGACGCAGTGCGCGCCCCGTTCACCACATTACCGCGCGATGTCCCAGCCACAGTCCGATGCGATGTTGCCGCACGCGATACGACCGCCGATGTTCCCGACGCATTACGCGTTGCGCCACGCACATCAGCGCGAACAGACGCAACACCCGTTGCGCCACGTGGATTTGGTGCCTGGTCAGCATTTGCGCCACCGACGCAAAATACAGTCGCCATAATTACACAAGTTTTAGCAAAAATGTTCTTGTGTGGGATCATTAAATTATTCTCTCTTTGGCGGTATTATACCATTTTTACGCAATGTGAATCAACAGCATTTTTATTCAATACAGCAATTCACGGCATTTTTAACCCAATCGCCCAACTTGCGAACAGCAGACTTAGATTCCGCCGGGGCAGGGGTCTGTTGTGCCTGTTTTGATTTTTTTGTTGTCGGCGCATCTGCCTTTAACGAACACTGGGCCAACGCACCGTCATAAAAATCCGGCACAGTTTGTTTAACCCCAGTTAAATCAATCAGGTTCATATTGATTCCCCAGAACAAAGAATACAAATCGTATGCCTTGTTAAACAGATTATATGCATCCTTGGTATTTCCTGCGCCCAGGGCCTTGGTTCCAACCTCCATCAAGCGCATTGACGCCGCCAGCAAGTGTTTTGAAATACACCAAACCTCGCCATCTTCGGCAGACGATGGTTTTACAATGCGTTTCATCAATTCTTTGCGCATTTCACGCACGGTATTTATCATATCGTAAAAGCCAGGCTTGCGTGTTTTTGCACCGCTGAAAAAGAAATGTTCTTCCAGTGATACCAGATTCATCAACGCAATGGTCAAATCTTGGTCTGACGACAGGTCCAGCGGATTTACCTTTTTTGATTGGTCAACCTTTTGAATCATTTCGTCCAGTGTCATTTTTTTATTATCGCGTTTCATTTTCTTTCTCCTTTACAAGCAAATTACCATCGCCCAACTGGCCAATGCCAACACAACCAGTGGCAAAACAACCTTTTCAAACGGAAAGTGTGCGTGGCCGCCATTGCGCGCCTTCATCCAGTCATACAGTTTTTCAACCGCAATGAACAGCACAGAACCACAAATCGTTCCGAACAACACAGGATCAATTTTGAATACGCCACAAATCATCTGGGGGTTATAGACAACGCGGCCCATATAGACAAACCCAATCATCGCAACCGATAAAATTATCAGCATTGGATTACGACCGCGCCAATTCCAGCCACGTTTGTCACAGAATTTAATTGCCCAATATCCCAACAAGGTCAACAACGCACCGGCCCACAGTCCAACAACACTGTCTGGGACACCCAACTGGCGCGCAATTTCCAGCGACGCACCAATCGCGATTGTGCATACCGGACACGCAGGATTTGCCAACGCAGACACCGGCAACAAACCTAAAAATAATGCCAAGATTTTTTTCATTTTTCTAACCTTTTCCTTTCTTCAAACACGATTTTACAAAAAACACACATATTTGGTCAATATGATTTTGCAACGGCGCGCAGATGCGCACTGCGCGCACGTGGGTTGCGTGCCAATTCGTCATCAGATGGCGTCTGGGGACGCAACGCAATAAATTTTGGCGCGTCAACGACCGGCATACGCGGATCGCCGGCCGGGGTTGTCCACGCACGAAAAGTATTTTTTACAATTCTGTCTTCCAGTGAATGAAATGTCACACACACACATTTGCCGTGTGGTCGCAACATTTCTGGCACCACGCCCAGGGCGCGTTCAATTTCGCCCATTTCATCATTGACCGCGATACGCAACGCCTGGAACACAGGCGCGACATCACGCGGATTATGAATTAAATCACGCAACGCAAACGTTGTTTTTGGCAACGCGCGCTTTATCGCATTGGCGATTATCCCGGCCTTTTTTACATCGCCATATTCGCGTAAAATACGTGTTAAATCCGCCCCAGACAATTCATCAATCAATTCGGCCGCCGTCTTGCCAACATCAGACATTCGCATATCCAGCGGTGCGTCTGCGCGAAATGAAAAACCACGTTCTGCAATATCAATCTGCATAGACGAGATTCCCAAGTCAAAAACAATCGCGTCAAATTTTTCGTCCAGTTCCGACATTGCCGAGAACGGTTTTGGCACAAATGTAAATCGGTCGCCAAATTCGGCAGACATTGCGTCTGCGTCTGGGCGAACATTTGGGTCACGGTCAAACGCCACCACCGACGCACCAGCATTTAAAAATGCACGCGAATAACCGCCTGCACCAAACGTTGCGTCCAATATGTGCAATCCCCGAACGTCCCCCAGAACGTCCATTACCGCCCCCAGCAAAACAGGAATATGTTTTTCTGTCATTCTATTTCAACCTTGATGCCCAAACCGATTAAATCCTTGGCCGTTGTCGCGCCTAATTCAACCCCCGTGGGTAATGCCACAGACGCCGTCTGGTCTGCGCCGTGTAAATTCAGCACCACGCGCGTTGCACCGTGTGGCAATGAAATCAACGCCTTTTTAACCGCCGGCAAAACATCTTTGTTATAAATTTCCAATGTCAATTTACGGGCAATCTTTGCCACCCATTGCGTCAATGGGGTAATAGAGTCAACAAAAATAGACACCCGGTCATCGCGCGCCGACGTTTTTCCAGAAATCAGCACAACATTTTCCCCAGTTAAAATCTGGGCAAACGTCGCCGCCGCGTCACCAAACGCAACCGCGTCTATGTTGCCAAAACTGTCCGACGCATTGATTGTAATCATTTCTTTGCCTGTCTTGGTCCGCCTGCGCGAGAACGAGTTCACGTTTGCAGCGATTTGCACAGGTTTTCTGTCGCCCATATCAACCAATGTTGCACTGGTGGCCAACTTTGCACGCTGGATTAAATGTTTATATTGGTCCAGCGGATGTGCAGAAATATAAAATCCCAACGCCGACAATTCGTTTTCCAATCGCTGGCCAAACGTCCACGGTGCCGTCCGTGGCAAGTTTTTCAACAGTCTGTTTTCTGTGACGTCGTCTTCTATGGTATTTGCAAACAGCGACAACGAATTCGCACTGTCTTTGGACCGGGCCGCATACGACAAAATCGTATCTGCGTTCATAAACACCGCCGCACGATTCGGGCACAGTGAATCCAGAACGCCAACCTTGGCAAACGCTTCTAGGATACGTTTGTTCATAATTGGCGCGCAACGTTTTGCAAAATCGGTCAGGTTTTTAAACTTACCGTTCGCATTGCGTTCTGCGACAATCGCATCGGTTGCCGCTGTGCCAACACCCTTTATCGCCGCCAGGCCATAAATAATTTTTCCATCGCGCACTGTGAACAAAGATTCGCTTTGATTTATATCTGGTGGCACAATTTGAATATTAAAGTTTGCCTTTGCGTCATCAACAAACAACGCCAACTGATCGGTATCGTTCAGATTACTGGACATTGACGCCGCCAGAAATTCCGGTGTATAGTTCGCCTTTAAATACGCGCATTGATTTGCAACAATAGAATACGCAATCGCGTGCGATTTGTTAAACGCGTATTTTGCAAACTCTTTGAATTTTTCCCACAGTTCTTTGGCCTGTTCACGCGTCAGGGTATTTTCCTGTTCGCAACCGTCCAAGAATTTTACTTCCAGTTGCGCCAACAGGTCCAGTTTCTTTTTACCCATCGCCTTGCGCACGGTATCAGATTGACCACGGGTAAATCCCGCCAGTGCGCGCGTCAGCATCATAACCTGTTCTTGATAAACAATAATGCCGTATGTTTCTTTTAATATCGGTTCGGCCTTGGGGTGAACATATTCAATTTTTTCTTCGCCGTGCATACGGGCGATAAATTGCGGAATAAACGCAATAGGCCCCGGACGGTTCAACGCGTTCAATGCCGATATTTCCAAGAAACTGGTCGGGTGCATTTTACGCAACGTCTGTTGAACGAACACAGCATCAAACTGGAATATTCCTTCGGTCAGGCCACGTTGCCACAACGCCATTGTCTTGGCATCGTCAACCGGAATCTCGTCCAGGTTCACATTGATTCCACGGGTCTGTTGTATCAGGCGCACCGCGTATTTCAGCACGACCAACGTTTCCAGCCCCAGAAAGTCAAATTTAATCAACCCGGCCGATTCCAAATAGTGTCCGTCAAACTGACACGACGGCAGGGCATTTGCCGGGTCACGATACACCGGCGCAATTTCTGTTGTTGGGCGGTCGCCAATAACAACGCCACACGCATGTTGTCCCAGGTTGCGTAATGATCCCTCCAGGGATTCAGCGATTGTGACAACCTTGTTCATATCTTCGTCTGTTTGCAATATATATTGCATTTCAGACGACGCATCAACCGCTTCTTTTAATTTCTTGGCGTCCTGGGGAATCAGTTTAGACAGACGGTCTGATTTAGAATATGGAATTCCATACACACGGCCAATATCGCGAATCGCGCCACGGGCCTGCAAACTGCCAAATGTGATAATACGGCACACCGAATCGTGTCCATATTTATCGCAAATATACGCCAGCACGCGTTCAATTCCCGTCGGTTCAAAATCAACGTCAAAGTCGGGCATTGAAATACGATCTGGGTTCAAGAATCGTTCAAACAGCAATCCATATTTCAGCGGATTTACGTGCGTAATTCCCAACGCCCACGCCACGATTGACCCAGCCCCAGAACCACGCCCAGGCCCCGTTAAAACATCGTTCTTGCGGCACCAATCAATATAGTCCGCAACAATCAAGAAATACCCCGGAAAACCCATATTGATAATTACGCCCAGTTCAAATTCCGCCTGGTCATAATATGGCTGGGTATCGGTGATACCATGCTCGCGCAGACGGGCAGCCAACCCGTTCATAGTATTGTTGCGCAACATCTGACATTCGTGTTCTAAATCATCACCAAAACGTGGCAACAATGGTTTTTCATGAACGTTCACCATAAACCCACAACGACGTGCGATTTCTGTGGTGTTCTCTATTGCCTCGGGCAGGTCGGAAAAAATTTCGGCCATTTCTTGGGGCGATTTAAAATACTGTTCGGACGATTTGCGCGGACGATCGGGGTCAATAACCTTGGTCTGGCCCAACACACATGACAGGGCATCTTCGGCCTCGTAATCCGACGCAGTGGCGAACGCAACATCATTGGTTGCAACAATCGGGATATTTAATTCACGTGCAATATTTAAAAATTCTGGTTCTGTTTTAATTTCGTCGTCCAGACCGTGACGCTGGATTTCCATATAGAATCGGTCACCAAATATATCCAAGAATTGTTTCGCATACGTGCGCGCCGCAGAATTTTGCGCGTTCAAAATCGCCATACCAACTGGCCCAGTATGCGCCCCCGACAGGCAAATCACCCCATCGGCGTGCGACGCCAATTCATCAAACGTAATGTATGGCCCCAGATGATGATTATCTGTGCGCATATACATAATTCGGCTGAGTTCACACAGGTTCAAATACCCATCGTGATTTTGTGCCAACAACACAATTTTAGACAGTGACCCTGCGCGCAGAATTTTTGGGTCGGCCGTATGTTGATTTAACGTCAATTCTACGCCAATTATCGGCTGTAATTTTGCCGACGGCATAACATCTGAAAACTCGGCACAACCAGACATCAAATTAGTGTCCGTCAACGCACACGCCGACATACCGGCACCACGACACAAATCAGGAATTTTCTTGATTTTTATGGTGCCAACGCCCATAGACAACATTGTATGCGTGCGAAGATGAACAAATTGATTTTCCATGCCGTCACAATAGCAAAATTTACCCCAAATTCGCAACCAGATATTTATCAAAATGCAGATTTTTCTGTTGACAACAAAAACGCCCCGTTTGGGGCGTTTATTTTAATGCAATTTTCCACAGCAATGCTTGTATTTTAATCCAGACCCACACGGGCAGGGCGCATTACGACGTGCCTCCATCCCAGACGCCTGGTTTAACGCCGCGTCGTGCTGGGCGCGCTGTTGTTCTGTTGCATCAACGTCTGCACGTGTCAGTTCCATACGTGATATATACGACACAGACATAATTTTGAAATTGTTGATTGTGTTTTTGAACAATTCCAACGCCTCGCGTTTATATTCATACAACGGATTTTTCTGGGCATACCCACGCAGGCCAATCGCCGTCTGTAAATAGTCCATCTGTTGCAGGTGGCGTTTCCACACCGCGTCCAATGCGCCCAACATCATCTGGCGCGACGCCATCTGCATCAATTCTGGGCCATATTTTTCCGCCTGGGCGTTATAGCGACGCATAGCCAGGTTATGCAACACTTCATACGCCTTGTGTTCTGTAATATCTTCGTCGGTTTTCCACTTTTCAATATCGGTTATATCCAGTGCAAATGCACGCAACATTGAATCGTGAATTCCTGCAACGTTCCAATCCATTGGGTGTGATTTTTCTGGAATATTATTTTCACAGATAATTTCAACCACGTCGCCAATCATTTCGCGCGCCAATGGGGCCAGGTCTTCGCTGGTCATCAAATCATCGCGCTGTTTATAGACCACGCCACGCTGTTCGTTCATCACGTCGTCGTATTTCAGCAATTCTTTACGTGCTTCAAAATAGCGTGCTTCTACGCGCTTTTGCGCCTTTTCCAACGCCTTGGTTATCCAGGGGTGCGTGATTGCCTCGCCCGGTTTCAGTCCTAATGTTGTCAGCATACCGTTCAAACGCGCCGCGCCAAAGATACGCATCAAATCATCGTCCAACGCCAAAAAGAATTTAGAATCGCCTGGGTCACCTTGACGGCCACTGCGCCCACGCAACTGGTTATCAATACGGCGCGATTCGTGGCGTTCTGTGCCAATCACATACAGACCACCTGCGTCCAGAACCAGTTTTTTATTCTTTTCAATCCGGTCATAGATTTCCTTCTTTTTTTCTTGGTAATCTGGCGCGTCTGGGTCCAATTCAGCAATTAAATCTTCGGCATTGCCGCCCAGTTTAATATCAGTTCCACGTCCAGCCATATTTGTTGCGATTGTGACCGCACCCGGCGCACCGGCCTGGGACACAATTTTCGCTTCGGATTCGTGATGTTTCGCGTTCAAAACCGCCGGTTTAATCCCCAGTTTTTTACGCACAATCGCCGCCAGTTCTTCGGATTTTTCAATAGACACCGTTCCAACCAAGACAGGCTGTTGACGCGCCATACAATCCTGAATCTGTTTAATAATCGCGTCGTATTTTTCATCTTTGTTGCGATAGATTTCGTCGTGATGATCAATACGCGCCACCGGGCGATTTGTCGGAATAGACACCACGCGCAACTTGTAAATTTCTTCAAATTCGGCGGCCTCGGTCATTGCGGTTCCGGTCATACCAGCCAACGTTTCATACAAACGGAACAGGTTCTGATATGAAATACTGGACACCGTCTGATTTTCAGGCTGCACTTTGACGTGTTCTTTGGCCTCTATTGCCTGGTGCAGGCCACGTCCAAAACGACGCCCGGTCATAACACGTCCGGTAAATTCATCAACTATCAAAACCTCGCCATCGCGAACGACATAGTTCACATTTTTCTGATACAGATGATGCGCCAACAACGATTGTTGCACGTGCATAACCACCGCCGCATTTTCAGACGCATACAGATTATCGCCAACCAAAAGCCCTGCGTCTTTTAACAGGCGCGTGATTGTATCAACCCCAGTTTCAGTCAGGGTGACGTGACGGTCTTTTTCGTCTTTCTTGAAATCAGACGGCGACAACTGTGCAACGACTGCGTCAACCTGGGCATACAGTTCACTGGTGTCTTCGGACGGCCCAGAAATAATCAACGGGGTGCGCGCCTCGTCAATCAAAATACTGTCCACTTCGTCAACGATTGCAAAATACAGTGGTCGCAAAACCTGTTGCGCCTTGGAAAACTTCATATTATCGCGCAGATAATCAAACCCCAGTTCAGAATTTGTCACATACGTAATATCACACGCGTATGCCGCACGACGTTCATCGTCGGTCATATCGTGCTGGATTATTCCGATTGTCAGACCCAAGAAACGATAAACCTGGCCCATCCAGTTGGCGTCACGCGATGCCAAATAATCATTGACCGTAATCAAGTGCGCGCCCCGACCGTGCAACGCCTTTAAAAACAATGCCAATGTTGCGACCAACGTTTTACCTTCGCCTGTTTTCATTTCTGCGATTTGACCGCTGGTCAAAACCATACCACCAATCATCTGGACGTTAAAGTGGCGCAGACCGATTGTGCGGACCGACGCCTCGCGCACCAGGGCGAACGCATCAGGCAAAATATTTTTTTCTTTTTCGCCTGCCTGCAACCGCGCGCGCAACTCTTGCGTTTGCTGGCGCAACTGTTCATCTGTCATTGCGTGATATTTAGGCTCTAAATCATTTATCAGCGACACAGTTTTATCATAAGATTTCACCAAACGGTCGTTTGCCGACCCCAATACTTTTGAAATAATATTTTTTAACATAACTTTTCCTTGTCTTTTTCCCCAGATTTATAGCAATTTTGCACCTTGCGGTCAAGATACTTTATGATATAATGCAGATAACGAAACAAACAAGTGGTCACAGGGATTTTTTCCTTAATATCAAGAGCAGGGGGATAACAATGCGCGAACCAATTCACCAGTTAAAACAATCAGATATCAGCAGCGAAGTATTTATCGTCGCCCCGACACAAATTGAATATATTGCGCAACTTTTCGCCGACAGTGTTGCCGACGCGATGAATATGCGAACATTTGCGCCAAAAATCCGTCAAATTGCGGTCCAGTCCCTGCGCACAGCGTTATCGGCCGCCCGTCACGCCGGCGAAAAATAGTATCACGCATCACGGCGTATTCAGAATCATCATTTCAGGGCAACAGTGTTTTTTGCCCGTCACGGACACTTTCCCCTCTGGAAAGCCGGGGTGACGCAACGCGCCGGGTTGTCGTGACATATTGCACGCGCTACGCGCGGCGTCATTACCTGGATTCTGGGGTCAAGCCCCAGAATGACACATACGAAAACGTCCACAGCCAATACACAAACAATGTTCAGAAAATAAAAACGCACCCAACGCCTGTGTAAAATAAAAACACAAACAATGTTCATTAAATGAAAACAATATCCAGCCCTTTGTCATTCCGGGGCGTGACCCCGGAATCCAGGTAAATGGTGCAAATAAAGATGTCCCTGTGGGGACAATGGCGACTGGCCTGTGCCGGGACGTCCCAGAAAAAACGACCAAACAAAAACGGGGCGATGCCCCGTTTTTTACATACTGTCGTCGTGAACCGAGTATGTGGTTGTGCCACTCTTGACACGCAACTTGCCCTTGGTTGTGCCACTGGTCATATTACCATAGTATGTGGTATCACCAACCTTGACGTTCAGCGACGGCGTGGTCTTTTTCGTGCTGCGCAGATACAACTTGTTTTCGCCCATGTGCATCACGCGTCCACAGTCGCCGGCTTCGTCCGCGCCAGCACCATAACCGATTGTGGTCAATCCCACTGGGCACTGGTTGCGCCCCAGGGTTCCGTCCTGGCCAATCGTGCCACCAGGGCCATAATATCCGCCACCGACGGTCAAGCAACCTGCGCCGGCCGTTGCAACATACTGACCACCACTGCACGTCGTCTTGCACGATGCCAATCCAGCGTGCGCGGCAGCTGTGTTGCCACTGTTAGTGTATCCCTTGGCGGTGGCGCACGCCGTACATGCGCTGGCCTTGGCCGATGAATACGTGTTTGTCGCACAGACCGATGTCCCTGTACACGCCAGCGTCTTGGTTGACGCGCCACTGGCCGTCACCTGGCACCCAGTTGTATATGTCCCGGCCACCGCAGGCGAACACGATGTCTGGCCCGTTGTGCTGGTGTATGTTCCGGCCGCGCACGCCGTCTGGCCCGTTGCGCCGGTGCCACTGACATAGTATCCAGCTGACGCAGGTGTGCGTCCACCAGTTGAACCCCAATTTACCTTGACCCCACCTGGGCAGTATCCACCAGCAGTACAGGTTTCTTCGGCAGATTTGGCCGTCTTGACGAACTTTGTTGACGTTGTCGTCAGATAGCACGCTGTTGCAGCCGTGGACTTTGCAGGACTCTTGGTATATGGCCCTGTATTTTCACCGCCATCTGTATTTTCACTGCCACACGCGAACTTACCTTTCTCGGTGGTGTAGTCACCGTCCTTGCACAACGGCATTGTTGTATAGCCCGGGCAATAATGGTTTTCAGGACACTGCGCAACATTTTTATAAAGCATTGAATGTGATGCGGTATCACAATACACGGCACTATACCGTTCAGTAAAATACCAACCCGGTTTCAGCACCGTATAGTATCTGCTGCCATTGACTTCGTATTTTTGCGTTGTTGCATTATACAGCACGCTTTCCACTGTGAGGTTGCCGGCCTCGTTAGAGAGCTGATAGTTTGCACGACAATCCGTTATGGTTTTCATACCCGTTGTCCAATCTTGCAACGTAATTCTTAAAAGTGTCGGGTTCAGATAATCGGCCGGATACGTTGTGCGCGCGTGTTCTGCTGCCGACGGACACGCCGTTGGCGAATTAGCAGAACCGTATGCCACAGATGCCGACGGACAGTATGTCTGGATTGGACAGGTTGTCTGGGCAGAATCCTTGGCCGTTTTAATATATTTACCGGCGTCTGTTTTTACCTTGCACTCGGTATCCTTGGTTTTACCGTTGGTGGTATCAGACTGGTATATGGTCGGACAGGCCGAACAAGACGTTGCCGTTCCACCGGCACTGTATGTCGCACCCGTACAGATTGAACAGGACACGCCATTTACGCGATAACCCGGGTTTGCACTCAACGCCGTGTTGACAACCGACGTCGTCCACGTTGTTGCACCATTGGATGCCGCCGTCTGTTTTACATTACCAGACGCACAACCTGCCGGTGTCGGACTGATTTGGACACAACTGGTGTGCGATGTCCAACCAGTACCAGTTGAATTCGCCTTGGACCAGCCAGATGTTAATGTCGGGCAGGCCGTACATGACGCCATACCTGAACTTGGTGCGTATGTCCAGTTAGGACACTTTGTCGCCGTGGTCGCAGCCGCCGGGCAATATGACCCAGCCGGGCATGTTGTACATGTTGCCGCCGCATTCGCAGTCGTTGGTTTATACGTTCCGGCCGCGCACGGTGTCCAAACCGCATAGACCGTGGTTGCCGCAGTGATGGTTATAGCAAACGAACCACTTGTCGCCGTCTGTGATGTTGACCACCCGGCCAGCACATAACCATTGCGATAAAATGCCGTCGTTGTTCCTGCGTTCAGGGTGCAACTCTGTCCCAGTGTGCAGGGGTGTGCCAACGGTGCCGTTCCCGAACCGCCGTTCAAATTATACGTCACAACATACGAACTGGGCGAGCATACCGGCGCACGTGTCCCGGCACCACTGCTGATATAATATCCTGTATTACACTTTGTATCATACGTGCATGCGCCCGTTGTTTCGTTCACCGTCAATGTGCACGAACCATTTGGAACCGTTGCACAATTCTGGCACCAATTTGCCGCCAAAACGGTATCGCCGGCCGTGGTATAACGATACTGGGTATTAGATTTCGGATACTTTCCACCCCAGCCGGCAAATGTCCAACCACTGCGTGTGAACGTATTCGCCAACATTGTTTTGAAAGTTGCGTTATAATTAACGTTCTGTTCGCGATATTCGCCTTCCCCGGCGTCCCCCATGGTATAGCGTATTGTATATGAATTCGGCGCCCACAATGCATACAAATCCAGGGTGTCACCGTCGTTGAATCCAACCTCTGAGAAACTGAGGTCATTGCCAACCCCATAGTCGTATTCGCCGTCCATCCAGGATTCAAAATGATAGCCAGCCGGCGCAGTAAATGTATTTTGCGGGGCATAGCAATTACCACTGCCATAGACGCACGATGTTGGTGCGGTTGGGGCAGAACCAGAACCACCGTTTTGATTATATTCTATATAGAACGTATTTCCTGTGCACGAACATTTGCCAGCACTGTCACAGGTCGGATTTTTATATCCGTCGCTACACGTCGCAGAATACGCGCACGCATTATTTGCAACCGACATGCTGCACGACGCAACACCTTTGCCCTTGGTACAGGCGGCGCACGCACTGAACTGTGCATACAGTGTTGTGTTTGCCGTAAATGTTGTTGCCGCCGGCAGGGCACCTGTCTTGGTTATGCGCTGGGTTCCACCCGTTGCCGCCGTGTAATAACCGTTAAACACGCTGTTCGCCTTGGTCGGAATTGGAACACCTATTTCCACAAGCGATGAAGGATCATTCGCATCTGAATACCAAGCACCATTATACACTTCATAGACTTTTGCCCAGCCACCGGTGCCACCATTTTGTGTGGCATTCAGGGTTATTGTATAAGTTCCCGGATTACAGGTTGCCGCCGCGGTATTGTTGTCTTTGGCAACATAACCCGTCTTTGGCGTCACAGCATACGCCCCTATGTTGGCTGGCCACGATTGTCCCGTATATGTCACGGTAATTGGTGTGACGGTCGCGCACCCTGCAATGCTCTTTCCCGCCGGAGTGTACGTACATTCTCTGTTGCTTTTTGCGCCCTGTGGCGAATTAAACGTCCCTGTGCTTGGACTGCCCGGCAAAGAGCTACACGATTCCCGACCGAAATCCGTGGTATGAACCGTGGACTGGTTTGATGCGTTGCACGATACCTTGGCCTTGCCCGGACAGTAAGAGCCAGATGGACACGCGACAACCTGTTTATAATACGCATACGCACCACAGGCCGATTTATTCGTCAGATAATATCCCGGTCCAACCGCATCATACATCCAGTTTTCTACGGTGCCTTCGTATCGCATAGAGGCGTCAGACAAATAAACATATTCAAACAACCCAACACGTTGACCCGTTGCATTGGGGTCTGGGTCATACCATATCAGGGCCTTACATTCGCTGGGCGCTTTTCGGCCATTGGCCGATTCTACGCTTGCGCTGGTAAACTTTGCACCCTTGTATGCCGCCGGCAATGTTTCACGACGATTTGCGGCCAAATTCGGGTCAGGACATTCTTGTTTTATATGATCCTGGCAATATGTGGTGCCGGTACACTGGGCCTGGCCGGTACAGGCCGTATATCCACCAGATGCGCAACCAGTTCCATAGTATCCGTCGGCCATAGACGAACACGATGCCGCAGCCGTCGCAGAGGCAGGTTTATATGTTCCCTGGCCGCACGGAACCCATACCGCGTGAAGCGTGGTGGGACCGTCAAATGTCATTGTAAATGTCCCGGATGTTGCCGTTTTAGACGTTGACCACCCACGGAACTGATACCCGGCACGATACCATTCGTTTTTGGTATCTTCTAATAAATCTATTGGAACACCAAAATCATATATTTCCATCGGCTGTGGTATAAACGTGTCCGACGGTCTATAACTTGCGCCATTCCAATCATAAGTCACCATCACCGTTTTCTTTTCTGGCGCGGCCGTGCCACCGGCACACGTATACATATCAATGCCGTTATATTGCCCCATGGCCGAACTTGGACGACAGGCGTTGCCAACCTTGCCCTGGGTTGGGTCATACACGTTGGACGTGGGACTGGCCGTTAAATAATAGCCTTTGTTACAGCCCGTATAAACCTTGTACGTTGGGCATGTATAGCCCCCAGCCAGCACGTTTCCGGCAAAAAACACACCAACAACAAATGCAAAAACACGCAGAAATCTGGACATTTTTCCCACTTCTTTTTCCCTTTTATTACCTATCTTAGAAAAAAAGGCGCAATCACTGCAAGGGAAAAAACATATTTTTTATTTATTGTGGGCCGGGGGGATAAATTTTTCGTTGAACTTTGACAAAATATTGGTAAAATTTGTCTAACCAGATGCACAGAGCATAGCGGTCCCCCACCACGGGGGCCCGAGGAAAGTCCGGACTGCATGGGACGGCACACCGGCTAACGGCCGGGCGGGGCAACCCGACGATTAGAGCAACAGTGACGAAACGATTAAATTCGGGTGAAACGGGCAATCTCTGTGCGCAGCAACTTCAAATAGGCCCCTGTTAAAGTGTCCCAACCAGGGGGCGGGTAGAAGGCTTGACGTCCGGTGGCAACATCGGATGCAGATTAATTATGCTCGCTACCCCGATGGCGGTTGTAATGACGGCCCCGGGGCAGTACAGAATCCGGCTTATCGTGCATCTGAAAACCGCCCATCGGGCGGTTTTTTTAGTGACAGAGTGATAAAGTGATAGAGTGAAAAAGTGTAAATGGAAAACGTCACCCCGACGAAGGTCGGGGGCCATTGCCCCGCAGGGACATCTTTATTTGCACCATAACCTGGATTCCGGGGTCAAGCCCCGGAATGACACATACAAAAACGTCCGTAACCAATACACAAACAATATTCATAAAATAAAAACCAGGAACAATGTTCGTAAAAATAAAATCAATATTCAGCCCGTTGTCATTCCGGGGCTTGACCCCGGAATCCAGGTCTGTTATGTCGCGCGCAGCGCGTGCAATATTGTCACGCCACCCCGGCTGGTCAGGGGGGGAACCGGGTCCGCAACAGAAAAGCATAAAAAAAACGCGCCGTGGCGCGTTTATCACATAACCTTGCCCTGGGTCGGGTAAAAGGTCAGTTGAATTTTTTCCCACTTTGCAAATTCATTTTGGGGCAACATCTTGAACGGCTGGCACGTCGTTATCGCAGAACGTATCGTGTCCAAAACATACGCAAATGCCGGGTCCGTTTCTGCGCGCGCCGCAGATTCAAACCAAACATCGCGCACCGTGCCATTGCGACGCATCGTCAAATGCGCCACCGCGCGGATATCACCAATCCCAGGATAATTCGTGTTTATCGCCCAACAACGCGTCATTGCCACACGCAACGCGTCAATCACAGAAATCGTCAGCGTGCGATCCAGGGATACAACCTCGCGATTGACACGAACAACTGTCTTTTTCCGTGGGGCAGGGGTGTCGTCTGGATTCGTGGCGTCCGTTTTTGTGGGGGCGTCCGGTTTTTTCGTGGGTGCGGCGTCGTCTATCAGTGACGGGGATTCAATCGGTTTGTCGTCAACCGTCGGCGTCGGTGCCGGTTCAGGTTTCTGTTCCGGGGCAGGTGTCGGCTGTTCAGGCGCGCTGTCTGCGTTCACGTTATACAAAATCGTTTCATCGCCAGATACGCGCACAGAATTTAAATCAATTTCATAAATCTGAATCCGATCGGGCGCAACCAGCGTGGCACGATGAACGACCAACGCAAACGACGTTATCATCAACGCCAGCACAACCAGATGTCCCATCACAGACATCAATAAATTTTCAGAATTAAAAGTGTTAAAATTTAATTTCATCACTTATCCAACTGGGTGCGCAGACCCACGCGCTGGAACCCGGCGTCCTTTAATTTTCCCATAATAGACATAACCGCGCCATAGTCCGCACGACGGTCGCCATTTATCATTATCGTCAGTTGCGAATTTTCACCACGCATCGCAATCGCGCGCTTGACCACATCGTCGCGCGACAGTTGCTGTTGCCCGATAAAATAACGACCAGACGAATCAACACTGATTTGAATTGCGTGGTCGTTGCCTGTCAATGTCGTGTGACCAGCGTTGGGCAAATCTAAATCAATGCCCGTTGTCATCATCGGCGTTGTCACCATAAACACCGCCAACAACACCGTCATAACGTCAATCATTGGCGTCAGCGATATTGCAACATCAGAATTACGTTGTCTTCTGCGTGACATAATGCGTTTCCCCCTTTACTTGCGTGCGGCCTGCATTTCACGACGTGTGTCATCAAGGTTATCGTATAATTCATCTGCCTTTTTAATAAAAAACTGATACGCTATGGCCGCAGGAACTGCCGCAATCAACCCCAATGCCGTTGTTCCCAACGCCGTCGCCAACCCCGGTGCAACAACGCCGATTGACACAGACTGGTTCACGCCGATTGACGCAAAAGAATCCATAACACCCCAAATCGTGCCAAACAGACCGATAAACGGTGCAACATACGAAACCATCGCCAAAAACCACAAATTGCGTTCAAATGGACGCGTCAGACGATCCACAATCAGGTCTAGATTATCGCCACTTTTAATTTTAACTGGATTTTTACGCTGATAACGCCACAGGCGAATCTTTTCAATAATGATTGCCCAAGACATAATACTGGCCGCCACCAACACCAATGATATAAACAGCGTCATTATGTCGCCAGTGAACAAATTCAACAATGAAAAATTATTTGTCATTTGTCATTTCCTTTCTAGTTTTTGTTTTTCGTTATTTTCTGTAAAATTTGGTCAGGCATACGCTTGGGTCGCATATCGCCACCAATGTATGCCACAGTCAGGTTCAGTATAACATAAATTTCATCGTCACGCACGAACTTTTGTTCCAAATTCATTGACGCCGCACCAATGCGCGCGATGGTCGTTTCAACCACAAATTCGTCCCCCAGTTTCAGTGGCCGAATATATTTGATATTCAGTTCACTGACAACAAACCCCAGGTCGCCATCAGGATACACAATCCCGCGCAACATATTCATACGTGCGCGTTCTGCGATTTCAATGTATCGCCCGTGATACACAATGCCACCGGCGTCTGTGTCCGCGTATGCGATTGCAAATGGAAACTTATGAACGTTTGACATAATTTTGTTATCTTTCTTTGGTTTTATTGCCGGCGACGATACGTTCAACCACCGTTTCCGGAATCCGCTTTGGGCGCATATTATTACCGACATACACAGCCGTGCTTTTCATAATCGCACAGACCGTGTCACCGTGAATAAATTTCTGTTCCATCAACAATGCCGCCGAACGCAATTCGGTCACCGATGATTCCACCACCAGTTCATCACGAACGTGCAACGGACATTTATACTGCACCGATAAATCGCGAATTATAAATCCGATATCGTTATCAGGAAAGACTATTCCCTGCAACCAGTTTATGCGCGCACGTTCTGCGAATTCAATGTATCGTCCGTGATACGCAATTCCGCCTGCGTCTGTATCACAATACGCAACCGTAAATGGGAATTTGTGGATATTATATTCCACTGTTTTTTTTATTGGCATAACTTTATTTCTCCAACCCCAGGTGAGCGTATCCAGCGTCCGTAATAACACGCCCACGTGGCGTGCGCTGGACAAAGCCCAACTGCATTAAATATGGTTCAATTACATCTTCTATGGTGTCAGACGGTTCTGACAACGCCGCCGCCAGGTTTTCAATTCCAACCGGCCCACCAGCATAATGTTTAACAATCGTTGACATATACTCGCGATCAATTTCGTCCAGACCGCACCCGTCAATATGTAATTGGAACAGGGTGGTTTTAACGGTATCTGCCGAAATTGCATCACGCGACAGCGCACCTGCGAAATCACGCGCGCGTTTCAGCAATCTGTTGGCAATACGCGGTGTGCCACGCGCACTGCGCGCCAGCATCAATGCCGCGTCTGAATCAATCGGTGTCCCCAATATATTTGCACTGCGCATAACGATTTTTGCCAAATCATCTGGCGAATAAAACGTCAGGCGTAAATCAATTCCAAATCGGTCGCGCAACGGATTAGACAACAGTCCTGTGCGTGTTGTCGCCCCAACCAACGTGAACGGGGGCAGGTCAATACGAACGCTTTTCGCGGACGGCCCTTCGCCCAGCATAATGTCCAACTTGAAATCTTCCATTGCGGAATACAAAACTTCTTCTATGGCCGTCGGCAAACGATGAATTTCATCAATGAACAAAACGTCCATCGGTTCCAGCGCAGTCAATATTGCCGCCAAATCCCCTTGCTTGGTCAACATAGGTGCCGATGTTGCACGAAAATTTGTTCCCAATTCGTTCGCGACAATGTGCGCCAACGTCGTTTTGCCCAGTCCCGGGGGACCGTATAACAGGACGTGGTCCATTGCCTCAGACCGGGATTTTGCCCCCGATATAAACACAGACAAATTCTGTTTCAGCGCATTGTGTCCAATAAAATCAGACAACGAATGTGGCCGAATAGACGCCGCCATTTCATCGGGTATGTTTGGGTCCAGGAATCTGTTTTTATCTGCTTGCATAACTTACAACAACTTGTCTTCGGCATTTTCGCGCCCAACGTATGCCTTTAAATCATTATACATCTGACGCAGGTCTGCTGGTGCAGAATAATTCGCATCGGCATTTTTTACCCGGATTGTTTCCAGGTCAATTTGCGCCTGTTTCTTTAACACCTGGGTCAGGTGTGTGGCAAATGTCCGCGCGTCATCAGGTTCCATCGCCCCCTGTAATAACAGTCCGCGGTTCGGACGTGGCGACAAGAACGCGAAATCTGACACACTGGAATCGGGCGAAACCAGCGCAAACCCAGATATTTCAGGACGACGCATCATCGCCTGTAAAACATACCACGCGCCCAACTGATGTCCGGCCAACCAGATTTTATCGCTATCTTCGTTTTTATTCTGAATCCAGTCAATCACGGTTGCAATATCCAACATATTATCTGATGTTGTGCCGATTGCCCCTTCGGAATCATTGACCCCACGATAGTTAAACCGAACAACAGAAAAACCTATGTCCATAAACGCCCGAAACATCGCATACGACACACGGTCGTTCATGTGATGCTTTTGCCGCGGATTCCCAGACAGCACAACCGCCAATGGCGCGGACGGGACGGCTGATTTATGATAAACCGCGTGCAACTTGCCGGACTCGCCGGAAATAATGACATCTACCATGGTTTTTACCTTTCTGTTTTTACTTTTTCTCTGATTTCGCATTATAATGTAGAACAAACCAGTGGCAACTTGCAATAAAAATATTTTTGCTTTGACACAACCTGCGCAAATGTTCTAAGATTTATCTACGAGAGAACGAAAGGCTTTGATATGGCGAGATTTATTTTACCTGTAATAATCGCATCTGTATGCACAGTGACGGCATCTGCGCTGGCTGACGACGAAATTGTGTACGATAATTTTCAGACGATTTACACCGAAACCCCGGTTCAGTCCTATTATGCGTATCCAGACGACCCGAATTTTATTCCGGAAACGGAATTTATGGAACGCGCAGATAGCCTGGACTATGACCAGAACATAGTTGACGCCCGCGCAGCCGAAGCGCAGGCGCACCCCGGCGTTATCTTTGCAGACCGCCCAATGATTGTGTGTCGTAATTTTGGTTGCACGCGCCTGAACGAAAAGATTACACGGACGTTTTTGTTTAACAGTCTGGCCAATATGTTTATGATGAACGGCCACTCGCGCGTGTATATATGCGAAGCCGACCCGTTTTCGCGCGACTGTTTGCAATCGGGTATATCGTTCCCTGTGCGCAGTGGCATTGCCAATGCAATGGTAAAAATACCCAAGGCAACAATTTCCCAGGTCAATGTTTCAACCGGCCTGTCCAAGGCAACTGTTGGTATGACATACGAATTTTTGGTCAACGGGATTGAACGCCGTTGCGAACCGACAGTTATGGACATCGTCGTGCCAATCAATTCCCAGGCAACATTGTCCAATCGTGAATTTGCGTGCAATATGACCAGTGACGGCATCAGCAATGTGTCTTTGATGGTCAGCATTGACTATATTGATTTGGATTATGGTATCTTGGGCGGATATTATTCGCTGGGTATGCAGGGACCAACCACCGGGGGTGGTACAGGATACGCATTGTTCAAAACAGAATTTACAACAAACGGTATGGCGTTCCGCGCGGCAACTGATGACGACGTCGGCACAACCAGTGCCAGCAACCGTCTGCGCACAATCCGCCCGGGCGAATATGCTGTGGAACCTGTGCAGAAATAAATGAACAAGACCGTTCTGATTGTTGATGACGATGATGTATTACGCCGGGCGTTGGCGCACGGGCTGCAAAATAACGATTTTAACGTTATAACGGCTGATTCTGCCGAAATGGCTGGCGATGTGCTGGGGCGCATAACGGTTGACGCAATCGTGTTAGACCGAATGATGACCGGCACAGACGGACTGACGTTTCTGAAAACATTACGCGACGGTGGCGACGCGACCCCGGTTATAATGCTGACTGCGATGACAGGTGCCGAAAACGCGATTGACGGCCTGGACGCAGGGGCGAACGATTATCTGGCCAAACCGTTTCAATTACGCGAATTAGTATTGCGCCTGAATAATATGATGCGCAGCCGCACTGGGGCGACTGACACAACTATGCCTGACGGATTGGTATTCACAGATGATGAATTCTTCGTATCTGACCCCGACGGGAAACGCAGCATTTTGGGCCTGTCGGGCGAAGAAAAGAAATTATTGACCCATCTGACCCGTCCAATGGGCAATATTGCGCCGGCATCGCCGATGGTTGCAAAACGCTTGCGCATAAAATTAAATAGTGTATTATCCAACGTGGATATAATAACAATCCGTGGTCGTGGGTATAAATTGATATACACGCCCACTGCAAACAACAATGGTGATAAACAATGAGATTGATACCTCGCAGTTTTTTATGGCGTACGATTTTGATGATAACTGTTCCGTTGATTGTGGCCCAGATCATCGTTGCAAACGTGTTTTTTGGCAATCACTGGGATCGCGTTCACGCAACACTGGCGCGCACGTTGGCCGGCGAAATTACAACAATGATGAATTTTATGGACAATGGCGACAATGACGCACTGGCGTCAATGGCGCGCGACATTGGGATAAACGTATCCATAAATCAGCATTTGAACAGACCAAAGCGTAACGACAACCACTCGCGCGAGACGGGACGTCTGGCAACCGAATTGTCCAATCGCCTGAACCGGCCTGCGAAAATCTATATTGACAAAGACAAACGTCTGATGTTCGTTGACATTCCCACCAAAGAGGGCAATATCGCAACATTTGGCACATCGCTGTATCGCGTTTACTCTACCAGTACCGAGGTGTTTATTATCTGGCTGGTGGGTTCATTCCTGATTGTATTGTTGCTGATTTCGCCGTTCATCATACTGCACACGCGCAGCATACGCAGTATTGCCAAGGCAGCAAACCGATTTGGTCGCGGTCTGGACGCGCCTGGATTCAAACCGTCTGGGTCACGTGAAATTCGCGAAGCGGCCCTGGCTATGATTACGATGAAGGAACGTCTGAACAGATATAACCGCACACGAACAGATATGCTGAACGCGGTCAGCCACGACTTAAAGGCACCGCTGACACGTATGCGTCTGGCGGTTGAAACAGGCAGTGCGACAAACGACGAACTGATACGCGATATTGACCGTATGTCTGAAATGGTCAATGGGTATCTGGCGTTTGCGCGTGGTGAAATGCCCGAAATTGAACAGACAACCGAATTGCCTGCGATGTTGTTGCGCACCGCACGCGACGCGGCACCGGATAAAAAGATAGAAACCATATTCCCAGAAACACCGGCCCAGTTCTATGCACGGCCGATGGCACTGGCGCGCGCGTTTGGCAATATTATTGAAAACGCCGCACGGTTTGCGAAAAAGAAAATCAGAATTACCGAGGTTGACACCGCTGACCAAATTGAAGTCATCATAGAAGACGACGGACCCGGTATTCCAGACAGCAAAAAATCCGACGCGATGCGCCCATTTGTTCGCCTGGACAATGCACGCGGTCGCGACACGGGTGGCACAGGATTGGGCCTGTCAATCGCCCAGACTGCGATTGAAAATCACGGTGGCCAGATGTTCTTGGAAAACAGTGATTTAGGTGGCTTGCGCGTGCGCGTTGTTCTGCCGATATAATCAACAATTTTTTACGACGGGTATATAAAAATGAATTTGTATAAATATGTATCAGATGCAATAAACGACAAACTGGGCGTGGTGGTCAAACTGGACGTGCCACGCAACCGCGAATTTGGCGATTTTGCCACAAATGCCGCAATGGTTATGGCAAAAAGTGCCGGCAAAAATCCACGCGAATTGGCGGCCCAATTGTTGCCACGTCTGCGCGAATTGGACTTTGTTGCCGATGTATCTGTGGCCGGCCCAGGATTTATCAACATCAAACTGCGCGACGATTTTATTTGGCACGCCGCCGGCACAGAACAAAATCCACACGCCGACACTGCGATGAAAATTGACCTGGATTACGGTGGCTATAACGTGGGCAAGGCTTTGCACATCGGTCATCTGCGCACGACGATTGTTGGCGACACATTTAATCGTATTGCAAAATCGTTGGGACACACCACCAAGAGTTATAATCACATTGGCGACTGGGGCCGTCCAATGGGGTTGATTATCGCGTGGATTATGGAATACGGTATGCCTGACAATGCCACCGAATTAAACAAGATTTATCCTGCGTCAACCGCGCGCGCAAAATCAGATGACGCCTGGTTGGCACGCGCCAAAGAAATAACCGCAAAATTGCAATCTGGCGACGCCGAATGCAAACGCATTTATGACGCATTTATGAAAATATCGCTGGGACAAATGGACGCCGTATTACATCGTCTGAACGTATTGCCATTTGACGCAACAATGGGCGAACGTGGCGTTGCCGAATACGTCCCAGAAATGCAGAAAATATTGGAATCGCAAAATTTATTGACACTGGACGATGGCGCAATGATTGTGAATATCAAGCGCGACGATGACCGCGCACCAATGCCACCATTGATGTTCCGCACCAGTGCTGATACACAAACGTATGCGGCCGCCGATTTATCGGCAATATATTACCGCACAAAAACAGACAAACCTGACGTTATCGGCTACTTTACAGATTCACGTCAAAACCTGCATTTTCAACAGGTGTTCCGTGCCGCCCAGTTGGCAAAAATCACTGACGCAGAATTGTTCCACACGGGATTTGGCGCATTGACTGGCCCCGACGGCAAACCGTTCAAAACACGCGACGGTGATGTTGCAGAATTGCTGGACATTTTGGACACTGCACGTGACGCAGTGCGCGCCCGTATTGCCGACGCAGGCAAACAACTGGACGACGAAACGATTGACGCAATCGCGTTGGCCGCGGTAAAATTTAACGACCTGATTCACGACGTTCGCGCAGACTATGTCTTTGACCCGAACCAAATCACCAGTTTTGAAGGACGCACCGGCCCATACATATTATACACCGCCGTGCGATTGAATTCTGTTCTGCGCCGGGCAGGGAACACCCCAGACGCCGAACTGACCGAATTGACATCGGACGAACGCAATTTACTGATTGCCGTCTTGGACTTTGAACGCACCGTACAAAGCGCGTTTGACAATCGTGCCACTGACCAGATTGCGAACTATGCGTATGATTTGTGCCAGTTGATAAATTCGTTCTATCATAACTGTCCGATATTACGTGACGATGTCAGCGCATCTGACCGCGCGCGCAGATTAAAAATCGCCAGCACCGCGCGTAATACACTGGCCCAGGCAATAGATATGATGGGATTAAAAATTCCAAACGAAATGTAAATTTACAAAATCCCACAAATGTGGGATTTTTTATTTTACGCGAAAACACAAAATTGATATAATAATAACACCACCAATCCCGGAGAGAATTTTGAAACTGTGGCAAACCGCATTTTTTTTATTTATATCTGTGCCTGCGTTTGCCACCCAGACGATTGACCCACGTCAATATGTTGACTGGAAAACATATCCATATAACCAACTTGTTTTTTTGACATACGTGACGTCCGGGTTGGATTTCAACTGTACCGCACAATATGTCGCCCCCAACGTTATACTGACGGCGCGCCATTGCGTCACAACAAGCGCAAAATACGATGAATGGGCGCAAAAAAACAAAAAAGAATATATAATGTTTCTGGCCGACGGAACATCAACCACTGATATAGAATTGGAACGCTATGGATACGATAACGATTACGAAGACTGGGCATTGCTGCGCGTGACAAACCCCAAATTTTTCAGCAGAACCCCATTGCCAATGGTGCCTGAAACCACGACCGGAACCGTATCCAGTGTTGGGTTTGCCGAAATGCGAATTTTAACAGACGAAGAAATTGAAAAGTATCGTGATACACTGAACAATAATTGCCAAGGCCTTAGCGAATGTCCAGACGGTTGCGACGCAGATTGCCTGGCAAATGCGTTATCACTGTCGGATATGGACCCAAATTACAACGCGAATTATAAACTGGACGGTTCAACATATAAAGTTCGCGTGAACAGACTGAAAACGCACCATAATTGCCAGATTGTTGAATACAATGGTTCGGTGCCGTCTTCGTGGAATTCTGGGGAATCACGCTTTCTAAAATTTCGTTCAACGTGCAGAACGTCTAAAAATGATTCTGGTGGGGCATATATAAATTCTGACAATGTCGTCCGGGCAATAATTTCATACGGCCGTGGCAATATTACAAGCCCAGATGAAAAATTCAGGGATTGGCCACAACCGGTTGAAACGGATTTATATAACGCGTTCAAAACACTGGCTGGGAAACTGGCGACCACGGAAACAAATGCAACACCAGCAAAAACCGACGCGTCCGATGATGACGACAGCCAAACCGGACTGTCGGTCGTGCCAGTTGTGACGGACGATGCGCCATCTGATAAAACATCTGATGCGACGCCCCGCGCATCACAAATAAAACGGCAACTGGCGACGACGGGCGCAGAAATAACTGCTGCGGTCAAACGCGGAAACCTGACGGCGGAACAAACATTTGATGTATTGTTCAACATTTCAAACTATCAGGTATTGCAACGACAATATAACGAAGCACTGGCGCGCGAACAGTCAACGGCGAACAAACTGCTTGGTGGGCTGACAATGGCGGCAACTGGCATCGGGGGCCAAATGCTGGCCAGTGGCCAGGCCGAACAACGCGCCGACGAAAACGCAGAACGCGATATGCGCGCATATCTGGCGACATTTCACTGTGATTATGGCCAGGGCCGAAATATCATCGGTGGCGAAACAAATATTCAACTGCCTGGGGGCAACGATTTGGCGCAATACGTGACCGAATACAAACAACTGGCCACGTCATTGAAAGCGACCAAGGACGCACTGGGATTGGCCCCGGGTCTGGAATCAGAAATAATTTCGGATTCTGCAACCACGGGTCTGTATGACAACGCCGGCACAGGTCGCACCCAGGGTGCATTTACATCATTATCGCGCGCACTTACAGACAACACCAGCACCGACGCCCAAGATTGGGCCACACAAAAATCCGACGCGAATACGAAAACCAAAACCGGATTGACCGTTGGTGCCACTGGCGCAGGGGCAGGGCTGGTCGGCAACGTCGTTATCAACGACATTTTGAAATCTGATAAAAAATCTGGGGCGGATAAAACCACCGAATAAATATACGGTATTATAATACCGCACGGTTTTTTCTTGACATTTCTGGGGCATTGCGTCATAATACGTGCGCTAAATTAAATAACCATACAAGGGAAAACAACAATGGCAGCGACAAAATCGTTAAAAAAGTGTGAATTGGACGCCAAATGGTATCTGATTGACGCGACTGATTGCACGCTGGGACGTTTGGCGGCATTTACTGCGAACATCCTGCGCGGCAAGAACAAGCCAACATGGACACCGAACATGGATTGCGGTGATCATGTTATCATTATCAACGCAGACAAGGTTGCAATGTCTGGGAAAAAGGCCGACAAGACAAAGTTCTTTTGGCACTCTTTGTGGACTGGTAGCATCAAAGAACGCACACTGGGCCAGATGCGCAACGAAAAACCAGAACAGTTGGTTTTCAACGCAGTTAAACGTATGATGGGCCGCCGCACAGCGGTTGCATTGGCAAACCAGCGTTTGACCAAACTGCACGTTTATGCTGGTGCGGAACACAAACACGCCGCCCAGAAACCAGTTGTTATCAATTTTGCCGAATTGAATCGTAAAAACAAAAGGGGCGAATAATGACAGAAACAAAAAAGACTGCAACAGCAGCAAAGACCGCAAAGAAAGCCGCCCCGGCGAAAAAAGCAACTGCCGCCAAGGCTGTGGCCGCCGATGTGAAATTAAACGGCGCAACATACGCAACCGGCAAACGTAAAGATTCCGTTGCACGCGTATATTTGATTCCGGGCAAGGGCAACATCTTTGTCAACGAAATCCCAGCCGACAAATATTTTCGTCGTCCAGTATTGCAGATGATTATCGCACAACCGTTTGGTGTCACCAAACGCGAAACTGCGTATGACATTCACGCAATGGTTATGGGTGGCGGTTTGTCTGGCCAGGCCGGTGCCGTTAAACACGGTATTTCCAAGGCCCTGGAAAAGATTGAACCAGAATTGCGCCCAGCGTTAAAGGCCGCAGGCTTCTTGACACGCGACAGCCGCGTTGTTGAACGTAAGCACTTTGGTCACCACAAGGCGCGTCGTTCAACCCAGTTCAGCAAACGTTAATATTTGCGAACAATTCAAAATCCCGCCAAAAGCGGGATTTTTTTATTATTGCGTTTATAAAAAAAGCGTGTAATAATCACACGGCAATTACATTTTAGGGGAACAATATGTTTACAAAAGAAAAAATCAAAGATTTGCATTATTCCGTGAACGGAACAATTTCTGCGGCTGATGTCCAGGCCGCAGCCGACGAAATTTTGACCGAATACGGCAAAACCGCAAAAATGCCTGGATTCCGTCCGGGTCATATTCCATTGTCTGTTTTGCGCCAAAAATTCAACGCATCGGCAACATCCGAAGCGGTGGACAAACTGATGAACAAGGATTTGAACGACTTTGTCGCTGACAAGAAAATCCGTTTGGCCGGCGCACCCAAGGCTGATTTGGCTGGTTGGGAATTTGGCAAAGACGTTGAATACTCATTGGAATTTGATATTTTGCCAACATTGCCTGCAGTTGACTTAGAAAAATTCACCGTCACCAAGAAAACAACAACCCTGGACGAGAAGGAAGTTGATTCTGCGATTGAAAACCTGCGCAAAAGCCGCAGCACCGCTGAAAAACAGGCCGACACATACAAGGCCGCCGATGGCGACACCGCAGTAATTGATTTCAAGGGCTTTATCGGCGACGACGCATTTGAAGGTGGCGCAGCAGAAAAACATCACCTGATTTTGGGTTCTGGCGCATTTATCCCAGGATTTGAAGACCAAATCATTGGCCACAAAGCAGGCGACGAATTTGACGTCAATGTTAAATTCCCAAAAGAATATCACGCAGACAATCTGGCCGGCAAAGACGCACGCTTTGCTGTCAAGGTTCACGAAGTTCGCAAGCATATTTTGCCGGAATTGACCGACGAATTTGCCAAGACTGTTGGCCAGGAATCTGTTGACGCGTTGCGCGAACACATTCGTAAAATCTATAACGACCAGTATGCCGAAGCGGCCCAACGCGATATGCGCAATGAATTGTTGGACATCTTGGCAGACAAGGTTAAATTAGACCTGCCAGAAACATTGGTTGAACAAGAATTGACAATGGCAAAATCTGAACACGATCGCGTTCACGCGAATTGTGGCGATTGCAAATCTGACGACCACAAATGGGACGACAAAAAAGAACGCAAAGAAGCCGAACGCCGCGTTAAACTGGGGCTGATTTTGGCCGAATGGGGAACCCAGAACAAAGTAGAGGTCACACGCGACGACCTGCAACAGGCAGTCTGGGCCGAGGCGTCACGCTATCCAGATCCAAAACAGGTTTTTGATTTCTATAACAAGAATCAAAACGCATTGGCAATGTTGCGCGGTATGATTTTTGAACGCAAGGCATTGGACGCAATGTTGACCCACGTCAAACAAAAAGAAAAAACGGTAAAGCCCGAAGAATTATTCCAGGCTGCACCTGTAAAATAAAAAAACGCCCGTTTGGGCGTTTTTTTATAACCGTTTGTATTGCGACTATCTGACGTTTTGTTCTTTCTGGGCCGCCAAATGTTTTAAATCACGACGGTGCAGTCCAACAAACGCCGCCCCTGCAACACCAGCGTGCAATAACCAAACCGCCAATGGCGACGTATAATCTTCTTTATTACAGACCTTTTGGAATTCATCGTTGGATTCTTCTGTGTCAATCCACGAATTGTCATAATACCAATCGCCGTCATCGTTCAAAGGAATGCGTCTGCCACTTTCTGTTTTAATATAACGGCCAGCAGGGCGATATTCATACGACGTGTATGACATATGTTCTGGGTTCGGATTCAGTGAATACGCACACTCAAACCGATGGGCCAACGACGCATCGTCCATAAAATACGCGCCTTTGTTCGGCATAAAATGCGCTGCAACACCAATCAACGGCACAACGACCGCGCTGGTTAAAACTGATTTTGCAATATTTTTTCCAGTATTCATACGAATTTCCTTTGTTTGATTTGTATGACATTGTATCACTAAATATAATTTTGTCAACTGTTATATTACAACTTGATTTTGCGAAAAAATCCAGGTATAATCAGGGCGATTTTGCGGGTGGGCGCATTATCAATCCGACTAACCCCACAAGTCCCCCAATGCTAAGGGTGGCAAACTTTGTATGAAATTTTCTTATGAAAGATTTATCCAAAGATTTATTTAATCCTATCTCTGGCGAAGATTTTGTCCAGATGTTTGACAAAAACTATGGCACACAGGAAACTTTGCAGGGTTATGCAACCAAGGGAACTGTCAAAGACATCCGTGGTGATTTCGCAATGGTTGACGTTGGCCTGAAATCCGAAGGTCGCGTTCCATTAAAAGAATTCGGCGCATCTGTCCCGGCTGTTGGCGACATCATTGACGTTTTTGTTGAACGTTATGAATCCCGCGAAGGCACAGCAGTTCTGTCTTATACCAAGGCGCGTGCAGAAAAAGCGTGGAAAGACCTGGAAAAGACCGTTGCCGATGGCATTGACCCAGAAGGAACAATCATTGACGTTGTCCGTGGCGGTTATACCGTTGACCTGGGCGGCGTGTTTGCATTTATGCCATCGTCCCAGGTTGATCACAAACCTGTTCGCGATGCAAAATCGTTGATTGGCCTGAAAGATAAATTCCGCGTTTTGAAAATGGACGCATTGCGCACAAACGCAATCGTATCACGTCGCGCGATTCAGTCTGATTCCATCGCCGCAGCACAACGCGAAGCGATGAAGAACATCACACTGGGCGCCGTCATAGAAGGCACAGTCAAGAACATCACAGATTACGGTGTGTTTGTTGATTTGGGCGGTATTGACGGTTTGCTGCACGTGACAGACCTGTCTTGGAAACGTGTAAATCACCCACGCGAATTGGTTCACGTTGGTGAAAAGATCAAGGTCAAGGTTATCCAGTTTGACCCAGAATCACATCGTATTTCGCTGGGCGCAAAACAGTTAGAAGCAGACCCATGGGATACTGCATCACGCGCGTTCAACGTTGGCGACACAGTATCTGGCAAGGTTTCATCAATCACCGATTATGGTGCATTTATTGACCTGGGCAACAATATTGAAGGTCTGGTTCACATGTCTGAATTGTCCTGGACAAACAAAAACATCCACCCCAGCAAGGTTTTACAGGCTGGCCAAGATGTCAACGTTGTCGTTTTGGGCATTGACCAGGAAAAACGCCGTATTTCGTTGGGCTATAAACAACTGCAACCAAATCCATGGAAACAGTTCGCAGAAACCCACAATGTTGGCGATGTTGTGACTGGTCCAATCAAGAACACAACCGAATTTGGTCTGTTTGTTCAGTTGACCCCAGAATTGGACGGTATGGTTCACATTTCCGACCTGTCTTGGAACAAATTGGACGAAGAAGAATTGAAAAAATTCGTTCGCGGCCAAGAAGTGACAGCGAAAATTTTGGACATCAATCCAGAAAAAGAACGCGTCACACTGGGTATCAAACAGTTGACCGAAGGTGCGGATAACAAAAACGTCGCTATCAAGAAAGGCGCAGTTGTTTCCGGCACGGTTTCTGAAATCACACCAGATGAATTGATTTTGGCGTTGCCAAATGAAATCCGCGGTGTAATTCGTCGCACAGACCTGTCACGCGAAAAAGCGGAACAGGACACCAGCAAATTCAAAGTGGGCGACACAGTTGAAGCATCTGTTGTTTCCGTAGAAGACAACACTGTTAAACTGTCAATCCGCGCATTGCAGGTGACCCTGGAAAAACAGGCCGTCAAAGAATACGCCAACCAGGCCGACAGTGGCTCGGTATTGGGCGACATCTTGGGTGCTGCGATTGAAAACAGCAAAAAGTAATTTACGATTGTAAATTATTCCTAAATCCCCGACGTCCTTGTCGGGGGTTTGTCTTTATGATATAATGGATATGCTATGAAAAAAGATTTGATTGTTTTAATGGGCGCGCCGGGCGCAGGCAAGGGGACGTTTGCCCGAATGCTGTGTGGGCGTAAAAACTATTGCTATGTTGAAACAGGCGCACTGTTGCGAACGCTGCCACCTGACAGTCCAATCGGCCAAATGGTTGCACGGGGCGAATTGGTCCCAGATGATGGATTGTTTGATTTAATGCACGAAAAAATTTGCAGTGGTACCGACGTATTACTGGACGGATTTCCACGCACACTGTCCCAGGCACAGTGGTTGGTCAAATCATACGCAAACGAATTTAATATCCATATAATCTATCTGGACATCCCAGAAAGCGTTATTGAACACCGTCTGGACAAACGTCACGCCGACGGCAGCACGCGCGCAGACGACGCAAATGCCGCGATTGTTCATCGTCGCATAACAACGTTTTGGAATATCACAATCCCTGCGATTGAGTGGTTGCGTAATGCGCCCGGGATAAAATTCAGCGACGTTGACGTCAGTGCGCCGGGGCCAGACGAAAACTTTGCAAACATTATTGCTGCATTGGAACAATAAAAAAAACGCGTCAATGACGCGTTTTTTTACACAATTCTGCGCCGGGCAATGGTGAAAAACGCAAACCCCAACAACAATATCATTATCGCCAAGAATATCACCAGGGACGTACTGTCGTATTCTGCAAACGGCAGTTTCATATTCATACCGTAATATCCAACAACGACCGTTGGCACCACCAGAATAATATTCCACATCGTTAAACGATTGATGTATTTATTTGAATCCATATTGATGACGCTTTCAAATGTTTCTTTGATAGATTTTAACATCTTGCTGTATGATGTCACAACCTCGGTCGCCTGGAACAATTCAATACGTGCATCTTCTATCAATTCAGCCGCATCTTCGTTTTTGATAAACCCACGCATTTTTTCCAATTTATCCAGCACGCTTACATTGCCCTTGATTCCAGCCATATACAGGGTATAACTGTTTTCAACCTCTAACAATGCCATCAGGTCACGACGATGAATCCGGGCGTTCAACGCCTTTTTAGATTCCAAAACGCGTTTATTTAATTCCTTTAAGAAACGCAGATACGATTCCGCAATATAATATATGATGTTTAAAATAAATTCTTCGCGCGATGTTTTTTCATCTTTTTTTATCTTGTCCAGCAAATCACACCGCTTGCGACAAACGGTAATAACACGCGTTGCAGAATAAATGATTGATAACGGTTCTGTGTGCCACAGCGTATCTGTTTCGCGATTGATAATCGGGAAACGCACAATAATAACCTTGTAATCATCTTCCAGTTCCAGGCGTGGCTGTTCATCAGGGTCCAAGATGTCCGATATAGTATCCTCGTCAATCTTGTATTTATTTTGCAGTTTTTCAAAATCTTCGTGATCAGGGTTCCCAACGTTCACCCAAGAGAATGATTTTAATTTTTCAGTCACAAACACGGCCATTCTCCTTGTTCTGTAAATCGTGAATATTTTACACCAGTTTTAACAAAAAATCAAATGAATCTGGGAATTTATACCGATGTTTTTTTGCGTGTAAATCTGCCAAGATATCCTTATGACTAGGCTAACAAATTCTTTTACAATCGCGCGCTATATTTTGTTGGGGCTGGGGATTTTAATTGTCGCAATAATTTTACTGTGGATAATATAACACCGCCCATACGGACGGTTAAATTTTTGGTCAGGGTGACAGGATTGTCATACGGACGGTTAAATTTTTGGTCGGGGTGACAGGAATCGAACCTGCGACCCCTTGCACCCCATGCAAGTACTCTACCAGGCTGAGCTACACCCCGAACGCCGACAAATATAACCTATTTTTTTGTAAAAAACAATCTTTTTATTCCCTGTGAATTCATGCATATTGTCCGCGTCGCACCACTGAGGTATCATCATAGATGTCCGGACAAACAATCAATCAACCAAAAGGATTACAATATGTCAAAAACAGAAAAGAAAATGTATAAATGCAAACACTGTGGTGAAATGCACAGCGAAAAACACCCACACCCAGAATGTGACAAGAAAACTGGCACAAAATAGCAATTCCCACACAATAACGTCGGTCGTCCCAGACCGACGTTTTTTATTATTGGACACTATAAAATATTTTATGCTTGCACGAATCGGAAAAAAGTTACTAGTATTGCGCATATCGGTTAAACCTAAACGGGGGTATGTCCTATGATTGTGGGTATTGGAATTGACTTGGTTGAAAGCGGCCGTTTCTTGGATTGGTCCGCATTTAAAAAACAGCGCATATTTACAAAAAAAGAATTGGAATATGCCGACACGGATAACGCGAACGCTGAAAAGCATTTGGCAAATTTCTGGGCGGCACGCGAAGCGTGCTTAAAGGCACTGGGGACAGGATTCGGCGAAGACATCACGTTTTCTGACGTATCGGTTATTCACAATGATGCCGGACGGCCTGAATTACTGATTGCCGGTGGCGCACGCGCCGCATTAAAAGAACTTGCCGGTGGCGACGCGGTTGTTCATCTGTCTATTACAGACCAAGATGATTATTCCGCAGCAATCGTTGTAATTGAAAAGATTTAAAAACAAACGCCCATTTATTTGGGCGTTTTTTATGATAAAAAACGCGCCGTTTGGCGCGTTGATTTTTACTTTAACGGCGCAAAGCACTCGCCCGTGGTTTCCGAACAGCAACCTGTCTGGCCACCACCTAAATCCGAATAAACTTCGCCAGCGCAGCAACCGTATTTGTCTGGTTCTGTGCCATCGTCACAGGTCACCCCACCAGATGCTGTCGTATCATCGTCCGACGTATTTTGATACGTCGTCGCTGTTGTTGTTATTTCAGTATCATACGACGGGGACGCAACAAACATTTTTTCCTGTTGCGACACGTTATACGCAGGTTTTGACGCAATAATTTCTTCTTCGCTGATTACTTTCTTGGGTTCTGGTTCAACAACCACCGGTTCGGGTTCTGGTTCTTGAACAACAGGTTCCGGTTCTGGTTCTGGCACGACCGCCACAGGTTCGGGTTCTGGCTCAGGCTCTGGTGCGACCGCCACAGGTTCTGGTTCAACCTCGGCCGGGGTTTCTTCTGCAACTGTCACAGGTTCCGTTTCAATGAACGGCGAATCTTCCACCACGTTGGTTGTTTTTTCAACCGTCTGGACCGGGGCAGTTGTTTCCAGTTCTGGCACACTGTCGCCATTGCGTTTCTGATACAGCCACAGTGTGAATATGGCCAATACAATCAGAACAATCAACATCAGATAATACACCTTGGACGGTTTTTGACGTGTTGTATCACCGCCAACTGGCGCAACATTGCCCGAAATCGGCGACACAGGACGACCACCACCTGACACAGGTGCAACCGGCGCAACCGGTGCGACTGGCTCAGGGCGTGATTCTGGCGTTGCCATTGGTGTGGCCTGTTGCGTTGGTGTCAAACTGTCCAAAACGGGCGCACTGGGGGCCGGCGGAATATTTGAAACCGGCGCATAGTTGTTATTCGCATCTTCATCGTGCAACGACACAGGTGGCACAAACGACATTGGCGACCCGGTCTGGGGCGCAGATGTATATTCTGGAATCGGCGATGGCGCGCTGGGGGCCGGTGTATTTGGCACTGCGGCCGATGACGGCGTATCAAATTCTATGGGTTTGAACGCGATTTCTTCGTCCAGTATTTCTGGGTCTTTGTCAAATAAAGGTTTTACTTCTTCGTCGGCCATCTCTTTTGCCTTTGGTTCATTTGTTGATTGTTTTATTACAATTTCTGTATTTTGTTCTGGTTGCACCAGGGGCAGGGGCGCATCCGCCACCGGCACAGGTACATTTTCGTTTTCGTGGACGGGAACAATCGCCATTGCGTTTTCAGACGCCACTGTATTCGCAGGAATTGTTGTCGTCACCGCCCCAGATTTTTCCCCGGGCGCACTGTCCAATATTTCACGCGCCAGGCGTGCGTCTTCTTCGGCCACTAACAGGCGTCGCCGGGCATTGGCCAGGCGTCGCCGCGCACGGCGTATTTTTTCGTTGGTGGCATCTATCTGTGATTCGCTGCGCAAAATCTTGGACGCAGATTGTTTTGTTGGTTCGCGCCCAATAGATTTCTTTTGCTGGGACAATTTGGCCCGCAGTTCACGCAAGCGCACCTGTAATTCAGCGACGCTGTCGTTTGTCCGTGCGATTGTTTCGCGCGCCGTATCCGCCGCCGCATTTGCCGCATCCAGACGTTCACGCGCATTGCGCTGGACTGCGACATGACGAAAATTCACCAACATCCGCAACGCCGACGCAATATCCGCCCCATCGTCATACGCACGTATCAGACCGTCATACGCAGACAGTGCGTGATATTCCACGTCCAGTTTTTGGTATTTATTATCCTTTTTGGGACGCACGGTTTCCAAATCCACGTTCCAATCGTTTGCCAATACGTCGTCCCACTTGCGTCCATCGGGCGCATCAATTACCAATAAAACATTAGGCTTGTCCGCGGCAACCGTGTAATCCAGCACAAACACCAAACGTCCTGTGTCATCATAGTATGCCCGCAGGTCATTTCCGGCAATTTCATACTGCCGCATTGTTAAAAGATTTTCTCTCTCGTTTGGCATTTACGCATTTCCCCCACAATCTGGAAATTATTTTTTCTTTGGCGGTGTAAATTGATATGCCTGTTTACAGTGTTCATAGCAATATGGTTTTCCAACGAACACCGTTTCACCACAAAAATGAAAGTTTTCAGAATCCGGATCGCCGATTGGCCAACGACACTGATTTGGTTTCAAATTTGCCATTTCCAACGAATGTTGAATTATCCGCTGGTGCATTGCCAGTGTTTTACTGCTGCTGGTCTTGGACTTGCTGGCCTGGGCCGGTGTTGCCGTAACAGGTGTTTTTTTCGCAGGCGTCGCCGTTGCCTTTTTCGGGGCGGTGGTCCCGGCCTTTTTAGTTGCACCGGTTTTTGTTGGCGTCACCGTCTTTTTGGGTGTCGCAACAGGTTTCTTTGGCGCAACCTTTTTAGCAGGCGTCGCAGCCTTGGCCACCGATGTTGTTTTTTTGGTTGTCGCCGCCTTGGCCACCGGCGCAGATGCGACACTGGTACCACCGGCCTTGGAATTCCAGCCCAAACGGTTTAATTTACCAACAACTGCATTTTTACTAAGCCCCAGGCGTTTGCCAATTTCAGACGTGGACAAACCCTTGCCCATCAGGCCCTTTAATTTTTTCAGTGTTGCGTTATCCCAACCTTTGCTCATTTTATATCAATCCTTGTTATACTTTTATGATATAATTCTATCACAGTTCCGAATCGAAAGGCAAGGGGGAAAAATATGTTTGGGCAAATCTTTTTCATTATTTTATTGGCAATCGCATTGTGGTGCGCGTGGCAAATATCTGTGGCCGATTTACGCCGTCGGATAATCCCAGACGCGTATTTGTGGCCACTGTTGTTGATTGGTGGGGTGATTGTGACCTGGTCACCGTTTTGGCCGATTGGACCGTATATGGCCACCGCCGGGGCGGCGTTTGGGTATGGATTGGCCGCAATCGTCGGATTTATATTTGACTGGGTGCGTCGTCGCAAGAATCCCGACGCAGACACCCCGATTGGTATGGGCGACATAAAACTGATTGCCACCGGTGGTTTGTGGCTGGGCGCCCAGGGATTAGGCTTGGCATTGATATTTGCGTGCATTGGTGGCGCGATTTGGGCCCGTGCAAAGCATAAACGCTATATCCCATTTGCACCGTTCTTTATTGGTGGGGCAATTTTGGCTTTAATCATAACTGCTTTTTTGATATAATAATCTTAATACAAGGGGATTATTAAATGAGAATGTATTTAACCGCTGCTTTCTGCTGTATGATTACACTTGGTGCCGGGGCGGCAACACAATATACAAATTCTGCGCCAAAGCCTTTGTCATCCCAGGGGCTGATTCAGAACGTTCAAAATTATTCTTCTAATCCGTTTTGGTCCCCAGACAGTCCGTATAACCAACGGATGCCACAACCCGTATATGTCCAGGGGCTTGACGTGTCCACGGGCGACTGTCAACGGGTTGTATCGGCGTTGGTTGCGTCATACTGTGCCACGAACAACAACTGTTTGGATATTCAACTGGACGACGCACGTCCAGCACTGACCGTTCAGTTGGCCAATATTTCTGGTCATAACTATGTGACACCGTGCGCTGGGTTTATTGATTCTGAATTCAAAACATATCGTGATAATCATATAACGGCCGCCCCCCAGGAAAATCGTGTGGTTGCATTTCCGACGGCGTCCCAGCCTGTCACAACCAATGACGCCCCCCAGATACAAATGCAAAATCCATACACAATAACGGCACCAGACTGGCTGATTGAAATGAAGGAACGCGAACAAGAATTAAAAAAATTTCAATCACAAAACAGCAATGGCTCAGACAAAGTGTCCAAGGCGGATTTTCCAACAACTATTGCTGACGTTTCATTTATAGACCGTATGGAAAACGCCACGGCTGGATACAAACCGTTCAAGGACGCGTCTGCATATCAACAGTTAAAACTTGAATCCGAAGAAACATATCTGGAACGGATGCGGCAACGCAAAGAAATGCTGGCCCAATTACAGGCCGCCGCGGCCGAGGCGCAAACAACAATTACACCTGAACAAAAGCAACAAATTATCGCAAAAATATCCGAGGCGTTAAAGGCCGCGCAGAAATGAATTTGCTGAAAAAATTTTTTTCGGTTTTAGTATTTTCCGTGTTTCTATGCACGGGCGTTCGCGCAGATGACGTATCTGCGGATTGCAAACAATACACCGATTGCGACGCATTAGCCGCCTGTGAATTATATACCGAGGTTGAACGTGCGCTGAGTGGTATGAACACCGACTATAACGGGGCAGTTGCGCGCGCCGCGAAAAGTCTGCCGAATTGTGCAAACTATCCCGACAAATTTAAAAACAATATTGACGTCACGGTGTCAGACACGCCCCAGGTTCGTTTGACGATTGATTGGTCTGTGGTTCGCCAACGTATGAACGAAACACAATCTGGCGACACGACGAATTCTGGCGACACAGCAAGTGCCGATACCCAGCCCGTTGCGACAACCGCCCAATCGGCCGATGCAGAATTGATAAACCATATCGTGAACCAGGTTTTTGGCCCAGATAACAAGGCCCAAGAAGCGTTCTTTACCGCCTTGGCCAAGGCGTACATTGCCGCAAACAAGGCCGACCAAACCGCCCGATTAAACGATGCATTTGTCATTGATTTCTTGGGCAAGGGCAACAATCTTGATAAATATAAATCCGGATTGATTGGTTTAACCGGCACCGATAAAGATACCCAGTTGGGCATTGACGTCACCTGGGACGATGTTTTGATTGCAATATCCAACGTCTTGGACACTGCGACGGCACCGCGTGGCGCATTGGTATGCGAAAACAATCGTTCATGGCAAATGGGCATTGATTTGGTTGGTTGGGCGGCGACAATCGTTGCAGCGGTCTTGACCATTTATTCTGGGGGCGCAGGTGGCGTTGCTGTTGCGTCGGGACGCGCTGCGGTTGGGGCTGGTCTGCGCGCCGCGGCCAAGGGCATTGCAAAATTCGGTGGCAAGGCAACTGCAAAACAAGTGGCAAAAAAGGGTTCCAAACAACTGGCACGGTCGGCCATAAAACTGGGATTAAAAAAGGATATGCGTGGTTGGGCAAAATACAAAGGCAAAGGCGTATTAAAAACCGGCGTAAAAAAATATGTCAAGGCCGTTGGCGCAAATTTAAAAACAAAACGTGCCATACTGGCCAATGCAGGGGCGGCGGTATATTTGATTGGGGGTGCCGCCGTTGCCAATAATACAACCGCCGGAGCAATTTACGGATTGGTGGAAAGCGAACTGAGCAAAGATTACGTAAATTGCCGGGGCCTGGACCACAAAGAAGGTTGCTATACCGTTTGCGGCGACGGCAAGGGAACAGACGATTTAAACACCAAAGCATTAAAACCAGTTCTGGGGAAAACATATTGCGTAAATGAAAAAGACTATGCGTTATACGAAATAACGTCCAGTGGCGGACGCGGCAAGCCATTACGTATGACCCAGGCACAATGGAAAACAATCAAACAGAAAATCAGTTCTTCGGTCAAAGACCGGGGCAACTGCGACTACAACGAAGACGATATTGATATGTATGTCGGATTCTTTATGCACGATCCTGATACACTGGAAGCGTCTGACCAGACCCTGATTATAGAGGATATTATACGACTGGATGATTAAAATTCTGTATGCGATTTTATGTGTTTTTTACATCAGCGTTGCAAATGCGGCGGCGATTGATGTGCCAACGGCGCAAATTGACACACCTGATTTTGTTTCAGCCGACGACATCTTGAACCGCACCCCTGATGACACAAAATGTGCGACCGCGGCACTGGCAAACGCATTGGCGCAAACCGCAAACAGTGTATCTGAATCAGATTCCGAACAGGTTATTCAACAGTGGATTCATTCAACGTTTTCATCGGCCGACGTTTTAACAACGGTGCTGGCGTGTCCAGAAATCGCGGGGGCAGATGACGCGGAATCAATAAAGTTTTTGCCAATTAAATACACGTTCCCTGGGGGTCGCGAAATTGTTATAAACTATGAAACCCAGCCCAAGATTTTGAAACAACGTCTGTTGCTGGCAACCAAACGTGGTCTGAACAACACAGACCCCAGCCCACGCATTGACGACAGTTCTGTTTGGACAAACATTGACCCGGCATGGTATGCAATAATGGTTGTGCAACATGGCGCATTGGACGAATTTGCCGCCCGTGGTAAAAACCACACGATTTCATTGCAGTACATCAATGATAATATTGATGACCTGTATCCGAAAAACGGTGCCTGTACCAGTCGCAGCGCACTGGCAAACGATTATGATTTCATAAACATTGCTATGCATAACACGGTTGGATTGGGTGACGACGATACAAACGATTACTATGTTGCCGGCGACATAAACCTGCAATGGATTTCATATTTGGAAATTGCACTGGATGTTGTAATCACCGTTATAACATTGGGCAGTGGGACCGTTGTTCTGGGCGCAACCAAGGCCGCCCGTGCATCGCGCGCGTTAAAGGGACTCGGCACAACAATTAAAACATTATCTAAAACAGAAAAGGTTCGTGACTATGTTCGCATCTCTCAGCGATACACACGCGCCGCCGAAGAATTAAAGAAAATTGACCGCGCCAAAGACGCCGCTGCATACGAACGCAAATCGGCCGAAATAAAACGCCTGGGCGAAAATATGCGCACAATGGAACAAACCGAAGAAGATGTAAAAAAATATAAAAAGGCCACCAAGAGTTTTTCAGAAATCAACAAATACCGTCGTAATTTACGCAGTCTGCGCACACCACAACGCGGCAACATTATCGCACGTGGCTGGCGTGCATTACGTGCGGCAAACACTGGAAACAAAACACTGTCGCGTGGCGCACGCATCGCACGCAGCAGCAGTACATCAGGTCGGATTCGCGATTGGCTGTTTAATTCAACAATGCGCAATATGGGAATGCTGGCCAAGGTAGAGGCCGCAGGCGGTCTGTTATACGGCGCACTAAAATTTGCCGGCGATATGTATGACTGGACCGAAACCAGCACTGGCGAATTTACAAACAATGTTGATTTTGCACCACTGTTATTATTGTCGGCCGACGATTTACAGGGGCAAGAAAACGTTGTAAATTATGGTATGTGGCTGATGTGGCTGGGCGACAGCATCAGTGCCGCAGACGACGACGCCGCGTATTTACAGGCAATGGATACCGCAACAAAATTTCACCAAGACCTGTCTGAACTCCAAGACGAAAAAAACGAATACCCGTGCGACATAGATATTTATGTTGTCCGTCCAATTATGCAAAATCCAGGAACAGAAAACGCCGCGATATATTATCTGATAATGAACGACGAACCGTGGACAACACACCAAGACAAATAATGACTAAACTGATTACAATTTTAACCACCGTTTTATTTTCCGCACCCGCATTTGGGGCCAGTTTGCTGACTGGCGAATCTTTTCCAAAAACCATTGCGGATACAAGTTTCGTTGACCGTATGGAAAACGCGACCGCCGGATATGAACCGTATGGCGATGCGTCTGCATACGACCCATTGTCACTAGAGGCCGAAGCAAAAGAATACGAACGTCAAATGAACCGTTTGCAGGCCATCGCAGACCGCGACGCCCAAACAATGTCACCGACGGCATACTGCAATAAATATCCAACCGACAGCGAACGCTGTCCACAAAATTCATCAACGTTTCAAAATACTGAAAACATTGGGAACGCCCCACAACCAACAACCGTGGCACAAACCACAAACACAACTGGTGCGCAACAAACAACGCAACCGACAACAACGGCCCAAACAACCACCGCCGAAAAACCCCAGCCAACAGTAAATCTGGCCCAGCAAAAACCGACCCCAACTGGGGCCAAATACAACAACCGTTTGCACGGATATAAATGCACACCACCAGAACGCAGTAATTATTGGTCAAACAAAATTTATACTTCTGGGAAATACGAGTCCATTGATTCGGCGTTTGAAAAAGGAATGATTACAATTTTCCGCAAAGAGGGCGGTTGTGGCAAAATTCCTGGCGACAGGGGCGGATATACCTGTTATGGCATTTCGTCGGTAGCCAACCCTGACGTAAATATGAAAACTTTGACCCGTGCCAAGGCCCAGGATATTGCATACGGCCGCTATTACACAGATTACCACCTGGAAAAACTGCCTGATTCTGTGCGTGGCGACGTTTTACAGGCCTGTTGGGGCAGTGGTGCGGAAACAGGCATAAATCTTTTTCGTGGAATGTTTAAATTGAGAAAGAACGGTCGCGTTGACGCCGATTTAATCGCCGCCGCCGAAAATTACCAGGGCGATTTGCATAATGATTTCTTGGACGTTCTGCAAAATTTTTACGTCACTGTTTCTAAACGTGGCCAGAATCGTAAATTCTTGAAATCCTGGATGGAAGGCGTCCGTCTGTTTCGCGAGAACGGCTGTTTTGTTGAACCCAAAAATCCACTGCATAGATAAATTCCCATTGTGTTTTTATTCGTGAACACTTATAATACACATATACATAACAGGCCAGGGGGAACACAATATGAAAAGAATATTACTTGCTGTGATTATTGTCGGCACATCAATTTGTGGCGCGAACGCGTACCAGGTTTTATCGTCCAAAGAATTGGGCAAAAATGACGCGCGTAATCAAAACGTCGTTGTAAAATGCACAACAGATACAGGGAAAGTTTCAAACCAGACCTGCAGTCTGCGCCGTTATGTAAAATGCACCGGCACCGCAACAACAAAAAAGTGTAGTGGGTGGCAACCGTGGCGCGATTTGCGTAATCCGTCATCTGAATATGCCGATTGGCGCAGTGGCGCATCGGCCTGTTGTCGTGCAATGGGATTGCGATAAAAACAACGCGCCATCGGCGCGTTTTTTATTTGTTTTTTATACGAAATATCACATTATTTTTTACCCTGTACAATCGCATTATAGTATCTGTACAACTCTTTGGCCACAGACGACACATCACGAAACCACGGACCGGTGTTGGTCTCACAGTACGAACCCGAACAGGCCAAACTGTTTAAATTCGTTTTACCAGATTCAACTTTTTTGTGCAGGGTTCGGGCCTGGCTGGCGATACTGTCTGGGACTGTTGAAAACGACAGCCAACGCCCGGGCCCACCCAGACCAGCAATGTTGTTTTTGCTGCGCGCCAACGGCGACACCCCACGCCCAGATTCATACAATGATATAGCCGCAGAAATAAATGGGTTTAACTGTTTTTCCTTGGCCTGTGCCAGAAAAACCGGCCCCATATCTTGCAGTTTGCTGGGAATGCTTCTTTTTGCACGTCGCGCGACCGCTTTATTAAATGCCTGGCTGAACGCATCGGGATCAATATCCGAAAAATCAGTTTTATACATTAACGTTGAATATTGCAACGGGGTAAAGTTCCCTTGCTTTGGTTCTGTCATAATCGTGTATATAAATGTTTCACACGCCTCTGTATTATTGTCCCACACGTTTTTGCAAATCTGGGCCAAATCCGCCTGGGTGACACAACCGGCCGTATCAACAGAACCAGATTCGTCTTTTGCCACCAGAATCGCAAACAGTTCATTATATGCCTGTTGCATATTCTTGGATTGTTGCAACAACCCCTCGTGCATTTCGGTCAGTTTTGTTGCCGAAATACAGTACACGTCCGTGCCAGCGCGCACAGGCGACACAACGCAAGCCAGTAAAGTAAAAAATAATAATTTTCGCATCATTGGTTCAGTGCCTCGCTGCATTTTGTTGCAATCTGATATGCCTGGTCCAGGGTAGATATCTGTTGGGCATTAAATATGGTTGCAACGCCGCTGGTTATTGTGGCACCTGCCGCCAGGACATTGCTTGCAGTGTTCAGATTTTTTTCTTTTGCCATACCTGAATTTGTATTATCAGAACGAACTTTGTCACTGTTTGCGGCTGCGCTGACTATTGTGCCACTGGCACCAACCGCGATACCGATTCCGCTGGCTGTCGCAGCACTTTTGGCCAGGCTATCTATCTTGTCCACATTTAACAGACTGTAATCACGACACGCCGATATAATCCGTTCCATTTTTTGTACCGTGGCAATGTCGGCGTTATTGATTTGCGCCTGCATCTTTGAATCCTGCAAGTCTTTGATTGAACCAACGCAACTGTCCAGTTGCGTCCGCAAATCTTGGTCTGTGCGATTGTTTACCGCAATGATTGTTCCTGCGATACTTGTTGCCGTATTTCCTGCCAGCAATCCTGTGCGCCAGTTTCCTAATTTTTTAGATTTTTGTTCCAATTGATTTTGTTCTGGTGACGACTTTGACTTTCCCTGTACCAGTGTCATTGTTCCATCAATAAAATTCTGGCTCTGGTCAAGGGTCATACCAGAATTATTAAATCGCGCCTCGCGCTGTTTTACATCATTGATAAGTTTTTCAATTTGTTTATCTAGGCTGGCCTTGGCAATACCGACCGCCGTTGCCCCAACGCCTGCGGCAGTTCCAACCGCAGTCACAGCGGTATTAACCTGGGCCATTGTTTTCATTGATTTAAACGACTGTGATATTCTGCTGCAATTTACCTGTGCGCTTTCTATTGCAATCACAGGATCCAGTGGCACCGCCATACACGGCGCGACACCCAACACGGCAGGTATGCAAAATATGTATAACTTTTTCATGATAATACATTATATCACAAAATCGCACAGTTTAAATAAAAAACAGTGCCACATATTACATTGCGCCATAAAAAAATAAAATCGCCGTTTAATCGGCGTTTAGCTGAACGTTTCGCTCGGCGCGCTCCGCACGCCTGCGCGCAAATTTGTACTTATTCAAACTGCGCTACGCTTGTTTTCATATACAAATTTTGGTGGAGCTGATGGGACTGGCTTCGCCGACCTTGCAAAATTTGCTGACGCAAACCGGCATACTCCCGTCTGCCTTTTTGCGGCGGGTCCCTCGTATAACTGCGGGGCATTCGTTAGCACTCAAACAGCGCGACTTTAAACGCCGCTCGTTTTCGTTTACTCATTGTCAAACCCACGTCTCGTGTGTTTTCGTCCCGTCAGCCAAAAATAAAATCGCCACAAGGGCGATTTGATTTTTGGTGGAGCTGATGGGACTCAAACCCACGACCTCTACGATGCGAACGTAGCGCTCTATCAACTGAGCTACAACCCCAAAACTGGTGCGGATAAGAAGACTCGAACTTCCAAGGCATTGCTGCCACTAGTACCTGAAACTAGCGCGTCTACCAATTCCGCCATATCCGCAAGGCGTGCATATATTATATCAACTTTGCATATTTTGCAAGGGGAAAATTCACCAGAAACCATTTTGAAACAAAAATTACACCGAATAATTTATGTTTTCGTAATTTCCGCATAGCCGCTGCTACAGGCGACGGGGTGTCTTCGATTGCGGAATGTGTGGCACACCGCCG
>URSG01000008.1 GCA_900550565.1 uncultured Rickettsiales bacterium
ACACTTTATAAAAAACAGTCTGGAAAAGCGCGGATATAATGTAACCGTTGGATACCCAAAAAGGCGGTTTGATTTGTGGCGCACCCGGCGCGATTCGAACGCGCAATCCCCGCCTTCGGAGGGCGATGCTCTATCCAGTTGAGCCACGGGTGCATTTGCACATATATTATAAATGTTTATCGGTAAATTGCAAGGCTTTAACGATGCCGAACAACCCAGTCGTCAAACGCGCGACGCGTGCCACGAATCTTGCCCAGAAAGCGCAACGTTTGCATTATTGTCATCTGGGGCAGTTTGTGACCACTGATGTCCTGGTAATATTCCATCAGAATTTTGTGCGCGTCCAGTGGGCAATACCGCAACAATATCAATATTGCAAATGCTTCGTTGCCAACAGAAATGGGGTCCAAATCCAGTATCCGGGCCAGTTTTCCGTCGGACGTCGCCAATACATTCTTGGTGTTTATGTCATTGTGTATCAGGTATTGTTTGCCTGGACGCGACATCAGATTCACAAACACAGAATAGGGCAACACCAGTTTCAACGGCAAATTATTGCGCGTGTTCGCAATGTATATATCCGAAAAGTGTTTTTTGTCCCCCAGATTCAAACTGTCAATATCAACCTGGGTCATTTGGTGCAACGCGTCCAGAATTTGGGTATAAATACCGAATATTTTATCGTCAGGCATATCGTTGTTGACGTGTTCAAACAGTGTTTTTTCTGGACAGTATTCATACGTTTCCAAATGCGCGTCTTGATATGCGTGGGTTTGTGTGCGTGGCACCGGAACGCCGTATGAATTCAACGCCCCAGAAATTATATGATTGCGCCGGACAATATCAGCATCGTTGAATTTACACACCTGGGTGCCGTTGGCGGTGTCGGCCAAGAACAGCGGACTTATTCCGCCAGGTACGTCCGGCGTCCGTATGTTTGTGGCGTCCGGATACAGGCTTTTTATCGCGGTGTGATAAAATTCAGTGCTGTGTTTTTGCATTTATTTTGTGCGGTTTTTCTTGGCCTGCCACATAAACCAACGTCCTATGTCGTTTGTGCGACCAATGCGGTTGATTGCCTTGTTATTTAATACGGAAACGTTCGCGTCGTGATTTGGGAACGTAATTTGTTCATACATATCAATCAAATCGTTCGCGCGATACCCCAGGTTGGCATACTGGGTCGCCATAACGCCAAATGCATAGTCGCGTTTAGCAACGGCGATGTCGTCCAAATCAACCAGACCAGCAAATTTGTTGGTGTCAGATACAATGATGTTCTTTGGCGTGATGCCACAGTGATACAGCCCTGTGTGTCCACGGCCAGCGTTCATTGCGCGGACAATACCGGCAAATACCGGTGCAACAATCGGGTTTGTCATATCGGCGACATTGCGATATGTGACCTGGTGAATATTTTTGAACTTTACGTCGTCAACCAATGCGACGGGAACAGATGTCATTTTTACAAACTGTTTTACGACATCTTCGTACACGTCCATCACGTTCAGATTTTTTTCGTTGTTTTCTATGCATTCAAACAAAGTCTTGCCCGGAATCATAGGATACACTTCAAACCAACAACCGTTGTATTTGTGAACCGTTGATTGTGGAACGGCAACACCGGCACGCGCCATCAGGCGGCTGAATTTTGCGTTTTTGTTTGCCATATCGCGGTGATTGAATTTGCAAACAAATTCGCCGCGTGGTGTTGACGCAATAAACGTCGTATTTAATGTCCCTGGAACATTTGGACAGCGCAGGTCGGTAATATCAGGCAACGCACTGCGAATTGCACTTAAATAAAAATAAGGAACTAATTTCATAATAAAGACCTTTTGTAATAAAAACTTGTCAAATATATAATATTGTCAATTCTTGGAATTGTCAAGATTTTTAGTCGCGCTGTAATGCAGCCAGCATAAAGTCGTCCAAATCGCCGTCCAATACCGCCGCAGAATTCGTTTTTTCAACCCCGGTTCGCACGTCTTTGACCAGTTGATATGGATACAGAACATAGTTTCTGATTTGGCTGCCCCACTCAATTTTCTTTTGTGCGGCCTTGGCGGCGTCTTCGGCGGCGGCGCGCTTTTGCATTTCCAGTTCATACAGGCGCGACCGCAACATTTTCATTGCCATTTCTTTGTTTTGAATCTGGCTGCGTTCGTTTTGGCACGTGACGACCGTGTTTGTTGGAATATGGGTTATGCGAACAGCACTGTCGGTTTTGTTGACATGCTGGCCACCTGCGCCAGATGACCGATACGTGTCAATCCGCAGGTCTTTTTCATTTATTTCTATTTCAATAGAATCATCAACGTCCGGCCACACGTCAACAGACGCAAAACTGGTCTGGCGTTTGCCGTTTGCGTTAAATGGTGAAATGCGAACCAAACGATGTACGCCGATTTCGTTTTTCAGCCACCCGTATGCGCGGTCGCCACTGATACGATATGTAATGTTTTTAATCCCGGCGGTGTCGCCTTCGTGTTCTTCTATAACCTCGCACCCAAAACCGTGTCGTTCCGCCCAGCGCGCATACATTCGTGACAGCATTTGCGCCCAGTCTTGGGCCTCGGTCCCGCCAGCACCGGCCTGGATAAACAAAAATGCACCATTGTTATCCGCCGGGTCACGAAACAGTGTAATAAACTTTGCCTGGTGTGCGGCGTGGGATAATTTTTCAATCGCGGTTAAAACATCGGCGTCATCAGGGGCCAGTTCATACAAATCAACCAAATTCTGGTATTCTGATTCCAGGGCCTGTAATTCAGACAACTGTTTTTCCAGTGATGATTTTTTTTGCAACAATGCGCGCGCGTGGTCTGGGTTATCCCATAAATCGGGCGTATTTACAGTTTCGTTTAATTTTGCAATTTCGTCGGTCAATTTCGCCGGGTCAAAGAAACCCCCTGACGGCAGAAATGTCGTCGCGAATTTGTGTCAAAGATTCATTTGGTATCAACATAGGCAAAATATTACCAGGTTATTTACCTAAATCAATATTTTTGTGTGCCAGGACATAAATGAACGTTTGCCTTTTGGGGACATTTATGTTAGAATTTATGCAACGAGAGGGATTTTTATGAAAAATATTTTCGGTGTATTGGGTATATTGGGCCTGGTTGCGTATGGCACTGACGCAATGGCGGTATCGGCCGGCACGGTTGGTGGTGGCGATGCGCGCTATGTGTCTGTGAATACCACAGCGACCAGTGGTGGGCGTGGAAATGCCGGGTTGGTCAATGCGTATAAACAGAACCAACGAAACGTTTACTATATGGTGACCCAGCCGGACGTTGATTCTGCGTGTCGGGACAAGATTTATAAATGTTTGTCTGATTATTGTGGCGACACAACGGTCGTCCCGGGCCAGCGTCAATCAAAATGTCAATATGCCACCGAAAGTGAATTGTATAACTATGCGTTGTTGTGCCTGCAAAAGGATACATCGGTGTTGTTGCCCCAGTATAATACAAATACGCGCAACGGCACGGGTGGAATGAATACGGCGGCGCGCCTGTGTCCGCCATACGTGCAACAGGAATTGTTGTCATATCTGTCAATGTCAAATATGGCGAGCCAGTTGTCAAAATCACATTCTGATTTGTGCCTGCAACGTCGCCAGGAATTAGAGGCGGCGATGGCGTGCCATTCGGTTGCGTTGGCATACGGCAATGAAACGTCCAGTATGTTGACATCTCAGTTGACGGATTATTGTGGGGCCGGTGTTCCAGGGGGCAGTGCGGAAATGGTGACGCGTTTCGCAAATGCCGGTAATATGGGCGCAAACGTTTGGGGCTGGGCCGAAAAGATTGTCAGTTTGGATTTAAATAAAAAGGGTTCTGACTGGCAGGCAGCGGTTGATTCTGTCCTGGCTGGATACACAAATCGTATGAATTTGGCCTGTGGCGATAACTTAAAGGTAAATACGTCGGGTGGCGCGTCATCGTCGTCGGGTTCGTCCCAGCCAACGGCATTACAGACGGCAGCGGCGTTGGCGGTTGGCGCAGCGTTCCCAGGAACGCCCAACAAACGGATTGACAACCCGTACGAAAATCAGTCGCTGTATATGGAAATTCAATCTATGTCTGAATTGTGGGATTACAATACCGCGCACCAGGTTGTCCAGGCTGGGCTGACCAATACGTCAACAACCCAGAACGCGTTTTTGACGTCGGCACAAATGGACAATATGCAAACTGCATATAAACGCGGAACCAAGGTTTTTGTTATCCGCGACAGTGGCCGGTGCTATACAATTCCGGTTCAAACATTGACAGACAACGAAAGTTCACTGGTTGCCCAAATGTTCGCAAACTGTATCAGTAAATAAGCAATAAAAAACCGCTGAAACGGCGGTTTTTTTTATTACAATATACAATCGGGCTTTTCGCGTGCGATTGCCGCGTACACACCGGCATAGCCTGAAACATAAACAATTTCAAACATACTGGATACATCAAATTTCATCATTGTCTGGAACACGGCCTGTTCAGTAGAAACCAAATTATGTTTTTTCATAATCAGGCGCACTGTTTCAAAGTCGTTATAAAACTTTTCTGCCAGGGTGCGTGGTATCATAAATGACGTCGCAGGAACATCATAGTCTGCGTTTATCATCGCAATATCAATCAGACTTTGCCGTGCCAGTGTTTCGGCGGTTGCCGGTTGAATCTTGCGTCGGTGGGCGCGTTCAAACGGGCGGTATATAAAGTTTGGAACAAAATCAGGGCGTGTTTTTGCCATTGTATTTTGCACCGCCAGACGACATCTGGTCGGGTGTGCGTCAACTGTGCCGGTCCAATCGCGCCAGAAATTTACATACAGTGAATTCAGGCCACCGCCGTCAATCCACATAAAATAATCAGAATTAAATTTATTGTTTTCGGCCGCCCATTTAATAACCGCGGGCTTTGCGTCAATAATCATCATATAATCAACCCAATCGGCCGGCGTCTTGTCATGCAATAAATATCCGCGATACCGTTTCATACCAGACATTATGCGCGTCATATCGTCGCGTTCTGACATGTGGGGCAGGTCGGCAAAATCCATCACGCGCATCATAATATTTTTATCCAGTTTTTCTGCGCGCAGATATTCAGCCGTTTCGCGATCACACCACAATGCGACGCGTTCAAATGTCTGAATCAGTTTTTTCAGCGACGGCAAATAAAAACGTTCAAATTTTCTGTCCGTGTGTTTCAGTCCCCCAAATCGGTTTTCATCAGGTATTTTGAACAACATTGTGCAGAACGTAATATCTGTGCGTTTCTTGTCATATTGAATTGGCAATGTGTTTGTCATATAAAACTCCTGGGTGGTTTTGTTGTATGATAATCCTAGGATGGATATCTGTTAAAATCAATCTAAATGTGTTTAAAATCTTGAACGCGATGTCAATTTTTGGTATAATCTATCACAAATGAAAATATCCAGAAGAAATCTTTTACAGGTCAGTGGTTTTGCAATAATGGCGGTGTGCTGTGCGCCACGTATGGCGTTCGCCGCACGCAATTCATTGCGTTCACTGCGCACAGGGGTGCAACCGGGCGCAAAAACGCGTTTGGTTATTGAAATGGCGTCGCGTCCATCGTATTCGCTGGCGTATGCGCCGAACCAGTTGATTATTCGCCTGAACAACACGTCGGCAAACACATCTGTTTCGCCGTCGTTGGCGTCGGGTGGTTTGGTCAAATCAATTACCCAGACGCAATCTGGGGACAGTTTGGTTTTAACTGCGAATCTGACGCGTTCAATCGCCGAAATCGCAAAAAGCCAAATAATGATACTGGAACCCAACGGGGACAGTGGTTATCGTTTGGTGCTGGACTTTGTTGCCGGCAATGGTGCCAAGGCCGCGAAAACAACCACGGCAACCACGGGCGCATTGACCCAGGACGCCCAGAAAAAGGCCGCCAACACAAAAAAATATGTGATTGTTATTGACGCTGGTCACGGGGGCAAGGACCCAGGTTGTATCGGCAAAAACGGGACCAAGGAAAAAACGGTCGTTTTGTCGGTTGCGCGCAAATTGAAAACCAAACTGGACGCGAACGGATTTAAAACATTTTTAACACGCAATGATGACCGTTATCTGAAATTGGCCAAACGTGCCGAAATCGGGGAAAAGCATCGTGCGGATTTATTCATCTCGTTGCACGCTAACGCAAACCCCAGTCGTGCAATGAAGGGATTTTCAATTTATACATTGTCGGAAAAGGCATCTGACGAAGAGGCAAAAAAACTGGCCGAGGCTGAAAACGCTGCCGATAAAATCGGGGTTGAAGGATTCACGGATTTTGAACCAAATATCCGCAGTGCGCTGTCTGCATTGCAACAACACGCCGTTGCCGAAATGTCCGAAGAATACGCCACTGGGGCGTCACGCGCGATGCGTCGGGCCAGCATTGACGCCCAACCTGGGCCGGGTGTGCGACATGCGCCGTTCGCTGTGTTGCGTTCAACTGTGCCAGGGGCATTGATTGAACTGGGGCATTTGTCTAATGCACGCGAAGAAAAATTGTTAAAATCTGATGCGCACCAAAACAAATTGGTCGCTGCGATTGTGCGTTCTATTCAAAATTATGATTTTGAAGTGTAATAGAAAAACGCCCCAAACGGGGCGTTTAAAAAATCCGGTTTATTTTTTGTCAGACGTGTCAACCGTCAGTTCGCCAGAATTTCCGGTTTTTAACCATTCCAGGACGACAATTCGTGCCTCTATCGCCTCAGCGTCCTGGGGGCGTTCGGCCTGCATTTCACGAAACGCGGCAATGGCTGCGTCCAGTTTAGTAATAACTTTGGCAACGGATGTTTTTTTATTCATTTTATAAACTCTTTTGTATCTATGTTCACCGACATATTATACACGTAATTATATATTTTTTTGAACCAGTCGTCAAATAAATTTCAGCGGGTGGGAATTTACACAAAAACAGATGGTCAGCCGAAACTGACCATCTGATTTTTTTTAGCGTTCTTCTGCGGCAAGTTTGTTTTTATACATCATTTTGACGATAAAATTGTTTGGCCGTTTGTTCTTTTCCAAAACCGTTGCAATCTTATTCATCAGCAAATCTTGATAATTTCTGACGAACTGGCTTAATTGGTTTTGAATTTTCATTTGGACATTTTTGTCCTGTTGTTTTATCCAGTATGACGCAGGATAGGTGTTTAAGCCGTCTATGTTTCCCAAATACAGACTGTCCAGTGTCACCTTGGCGCCGATTGGTGCGCGCGCCATACCGTAAGTATCGCGGCCGGCCGCGTGAATCATTTTCGCCAATTCTTGCGCATCTTCGGGGCTGTCTTTGAAAATATCTTCGTTGACCTGGTATTTGTCCTGGAACTCTGCGACAATGTTAAAGAATTTGACACCATAAGCATAGACGTCCCCATGACCATAGGCTGGTACCGGTCCCAAATCGTACAAATCCTTTTTCATTTTAAATAATGCGTCCATCGTGGCCAGTTTTTCTGTGGCCTGGTTTAATTTGTTTTTGATTATGCCCATTTTTAATCTCCTATCTATTGTTCAAGACATAGTGAATTATACTATAAAAATGGGTTGAATTCAAGCAGGTGTAGGATATGTGCTTTTTGCTTGGGAAAATTATAATCCCCAAAAAAATTAAGCAAAATAAAAAACGTCCAAACGGACGTTTTCTTTATTATCTCTGGCGGAGAAGAAGGGATTCGAACCCTTGATACGGTTGCCCGTATACACGATTTCGAGTCGCGCGCATTCGACCACTCTGCCACTTCTCCACGGCGGCTATTATACCTGTTTTCTTTTTATTTGCAAGGGGTTTATAATAAGGGTATAATCAGTCGCTATGAAAACATTTAACGAACAGGTTTATGATGTCGTTGCCCGTATCCCGTCGGGGCGTGTGGCGACATTTGGACAAATTGCGGCGATGATTGGCCGGCCACGTATGGCGCGATTTGTCGGATATGCGTCAAACAATAAAAACAGTTGGCACCTGCCGTGGCACCGCGTCGTATTCAAAGACGGCAGTTTGTGCAGTGGTTTTGCCGAACAACAATACAAATCTTTGCGCGCCGAAGGGGTGAAATTCACCCGTGACAGGCACGTTGTAATGGAACAATATCAATGGAATCCTGAACGTGACGGCGTGCCGTTGGACATTCGTGATTTTCCATTGGTGTTTTAACAGAAAAAACTTTACTCTTGATAAAATATGCTATGATATGAATAATATACGAAACTGAAAGACAAAAGGAAAAGTAATGAAACGTTCAGATATTGTTCGCACAATCCAGGTTCAATTCAAACACATGCGCGCAACTGATGCCGCCGCGATACTGGATACTGTGTCGGACCATATGATAGAAGCAATCGCCGCAGGCGACAGAATTGAAATTCGTGGATTCGGCACGTTTCAACCACGTGCACGCGCCACAAAAATTGGTTATAATCCATGCACTGGCAAACCAATGCCACTGCCGGCCAGCACGACAATCTTGTTCAAGCCCAGCCGTGAATTGACCAAAAAAATGAATGGATAAATAAATGTTATTTGGTAAAAAATCAGGAATTATAAATCACGACCGCGCCAGATATGACAAGGTGCGACGCCTGATGTGGATTAAATGTGAATCCTGTGGCCGTTTGGTTTATTACAAGGATTACAAGGACAACCTGTATATCTGTCCACGTTGTGGGCGTGCGTTTATTATGACGCCAAAGCAGCGGTTTGATTTACTGTTTGATAATAATGATTGGACACGATTGGATTTGCCAACTGTGTCTGATGACCCACTGAACTTTGTTGACAGAATGTCTTATCAAGACCGTCTGGCCGAGGCACGCAGTGATACCGGCGTTCACGACGCAGTTGTTTCTGCCGACGGTGTATTGGGTGGCGTTCCGACAACCGTATGCGTGTTGAACGGCGATTTTATGATGGGGTCTATGGGGCGTGCGGCCGGCGACGGCATTATCGCCAGTATGGAACACGCCACCGCTGCGCGCCGTCCATTTGTTATGGTTGTGGCGTCTGGGGGCGCACGTATGCAGGAAAACATTTTGTCCCTGATGCAGATGGCGCGAACAACGGTTGCAGTAAATCGCTTGCACGCAAATGGAATCCCGTATATCGTTTTGCTGACTGATCCTACGTATGGTGGCGTCACGGCATCGTTTGCAATGCTGGGCGATATTCATATCGCAGAAAGTGGCGCGCGCATTGGCTTTGCCGGACGTCGCGTCATTGAACAGAATATCCGTGAAAAATTGCCGTCCAATTTCCAGACTGCGGAATATTTATATGAACACGGTATGGTTGATATGGTTGTTCCGCGCAACGAACTGCACGACACGCTGTCACGTGTGCTGGCGGTGTTGACCAAACAACCGCGCGAGCCTAAGGCGATAAATGTTTCAACCCCATTGGCGGACAATAAAAAGACCCGTGGTATGGGCGAAACAGATGCCTATGACAAGGTATTGCTGGCGCGTAATGAAAACCGTCCGCATTTCTTGGATTACATCAATGGCATTGTTGACGATTGGACATATTTGGCCGGCGACCGCCTGTATGCCGAAGATTCTGCAATGGGCAGTGGTATTGGCTATTGGCGCGGAATCCCGGCCGTTATAATCGGCCAAGAGCAGGGGCGTACCATTGAAACCCGTCAAAAACACCGCTTTGGTATGGCCAATCCTGACGGCTATCGCAAGGCGCAACGTATGATGCGTTTGGCGGAAAAGTTTAATTTGCCGTTGATTTCATTATTTGATACCGCAGGCGCGTTCGCCGGCCGCGAAGGCGAAGAACGCGGACAATCCCAGGCGATTGCGATGACTATGTCGGTTGGACTGTCAATAAAAACACCGTATGTTGCCGTCAACGTGGGCCAGGGCGGTTCTGGGGGCGCGATTGCGATTGGGACGGCCGATCGTGTGCTGATGATGGAAAACGCGATTTATTCGGTGATTGCGCCTGAATCGTGTGCCAGCATTTTGTGGAAAGACAATAAATTCAAGGCTGTTGCCGCCCAGGCTATGAAACTGACTGCGCGCGATATGGCGAATCTGAACGTCATTGACGGCATTATTGACGAACCGGCCGGTGGCGCACACACAGACTGGCAAACAACAATGGAATTGTTGTCCAGTGCAGTTGCCGACAATATCCGCGAATTACAGGAAATCCCAGCGGCCGAATTGCCGGCACGACGTGCGGAAAAATTCCTGGCGATGACGCGCGATGTTGAAATTTATGGGCCCGAGCCTGTATCTGACCACTAAAAAAACGCCCAAACGGGCGTTTTTATAATTTAATGACTTGCAATCGGAAAACTGTTTCTGTATAATACCCGTCGCAACCATGCGGAGCGTTGGCAGAGTGGTAATGCAGCAGATTGCTAATCTGTGACCGCGTTTTGTGGTCCATAGGTTCGAGTCCTATACGCTCCGCCAGGATTGTTTTATTCTGGCTATGACAATTAAATTTATGACTTTTTGTTGTTGTCGTTAAATTTGCCACGCAGACGGGCATATTTCGTTTGCAAAAAATCCAACAATTTATTACAGTTTTTCTTATATCAGATAAAGCAAAGGAAGCGCATTATGACAATCAGATTATTTAACACAATGTCCAGAAAACTGGAAGTTTTCAAACCATTGGTGCCGGGGCACATGGGTTTTTATTCTTGTGGGCCAACCGTATATTGGGATCAACACATTGGTAATATGCGCAGCTTTGTCAATAGCGATATTCTGAAACGTATGTTCATTGAAAATGGGTACACAGTTCGTCATGTTATGAATATTACAGACGTTGGTCATTTGACCAGCGATGAAGATTCTGGTGAAGACAAAATGGAAAAGGGTGCTGCACGCGAAAAAATGTCTGCTTGGGATATTGCAAAAAAATATACAGATGCATTTTTGCGTGACATTGACGCGTTAAATATTATTCGGCCATCGGCAATGCCGCATGCCACCGATTATATTCAAGAACAAATTGACCAGGTCAAAAAACTGGAAGCGCTGGGTTACACGTACGAAATTCCCGGCGATGGAATTTATTATGACACCAGTAAATTCCCAGACTATGGAATGTTGGGCGGACAAAATTTGTCAGAATTACGCGCCGGTGCACGCATTGACGACAGCGGCAAACGCAATCCAACTGATTTTGCATTGTGGAAATTTTCTCCAAAGGATAAAAAACGCGCCATGGAATGGGACAGCCCATGGGGTGTTGGTTTTCCCGGTTGGCACATTGAATGCAGTGCAATGAGTATGAAATTATTGGGACCGCATTTTGATATCCACGTTGGGGGACAAGAACATATCAAGGTTCATCACAGTGATGAAATAGCACAATCAGAACCTATTGTTGGCAAACCATGGGTCAACTATTGGCTGCATTATGAATGGTTATTAGCCAAAGATGGAAAAATGTCAAAATCATCGGGTGATTTCCTTACCGTCAGGGATCTGATTGAACGCGGATATGATCCAATGGCATTCAGATATATGTTGCTGATGGGACATTATCGTCAACCACTGGATTTTTCATTTGAAGCATTGGATGCGGCATCTACAGGGTATAAAAATGTTGTTCGTCGCATTGCAGATTTAATGAGCAACACTCAACCAGGTACGTTGGATCATGGAGTATATGACACATGGCATAATAAAATCTTAGAGGCTGTTTCAGACAATATGAAAACTGCCACGGCATTAGTTTTAATGCAGGATATGCTGAAAGATGCGACTGTGAATCCGACAACCAAATTGGCGTTGTTTGAATTTATTGATCGGTTATTGGGGCTGCAATTTATTGACCGGGCAAAAAAATTGCATAATGTGGAAAATATCGCGATTCCTGCGGAAATCCAGGCCTTGGCCGATGCACGTCAGGACGCCAAGGCGGTGCGCAATTACGCCCGTGCGGATGAAATCCGTGCCCAGTTAGATATGGCAGGGTGGTCAATCGTTGATACTCGCGACGGCGCAAAGATTGTAAAGAAAGCGTAACAAAGTGCTGCTTTGCACACTTTTATCTTGAATTTGGGGCAATTTTGGTGTATATTGCCCCCAGCAACAAGAGGAACATTCATGAATTACCCATATATGCCAAAATCCACTGCACTTTGGTTGATTGAAAATACTGCATTAACATTTGAACAAATTGCCGAATTCTGTGGCCTGCATGAATTAGAGGTTAAAAATATCGCTGATGCCGAAACATACAAGATTCAGGGTCTGAATCCAATTCTGAACGGCCAGTTGACACGCGAAGATATCGCCCACTGCGAAGCAGACCCGTCTGCACGTTTAACACTGCGCGAAGAAATCGTTATCGCCCAACAGAAACAGAACAAAAAGGGCGTTGGCTACACACCAAAATTGCACCGCCAAAATCGTTTGGGTGGCATTTTATGGATTCTGAAAAACTATCCTGAATTGTCGGACGGCCAGATTGCACGCCTGATGCGCAGCACAAATCCAACCGTCGCGTCAATCCGCAACAAAACGCATAAATCATATTCTTTGATTCAAATTCAAAGCCCGATTGTATTGGGATTGGTATCTGAATCTGCGGTTCACGACGCAGTCGCCAAGGCGAACAAAAAGAAATAAATTTAATTTAAACGTTTTAATCCGGGGGTCGGTCTATGGCAAAAAAACTGGACGAGGCAACAAAGCTGTTGATTGATTCGTTGCCCGAAAATCTGCAAAAACTCGCAACGTCTGCGGTGGAAGTGGGATATTTATCCCAGATGGATTTTAACGCCGCCACCGAAGCGGACGAAGTGCCAGATGCAGAAAAAGAAGAAGTTCTGGATTTCTTTCAACAGGATTTAGGACTGGAAGTTCTGGAATCAGACAGTTATCCCCGTGATATTGAAAAATATTATGATGACGACGACTCGGACGAGCCACGCGATAAAACACGCAATCTGTTGAACGCTGATGCGGAACAGGTTGACGTCAATGACGATGACTATGAACATTATGCCAAGCAACTGGAACGCAGCCAAACGGGTAATTTGGTGCTGGGCGTCCAGGATTCTGTTCAATCATATTTGAAACAAATCGGCACAGTTCAGTTGTTGACCGCCGCAGGCGAGGTTGCAATCGCCCAACGTATAGAGGCCGCAACGCGTCTGATGGTTTATGGCCTGTGCGAAAGCCCGATGACAATCCAGGCAATGTTGGATTGGTATCAACAGTTGTTAAACGAAGATATTCGTTTGCGTTATATCCTGAATTTGGAAGTGATGTATTCATCAGAATCCGAACAAAAATCATTGGCCGCGCTGTCCGAAGCGTTAAAGTCCAAGGGTGTTGAACACGTTGACGAACTGGACGACGAAGACCTGGACGATTTGGAAGAATCCACCGCCGATGACGAAGATGACGAAGACGACGAAGAAGACGATGATGACGAAGATGTAAAAAAAGAAGATACGCCACGTGGCACGTCTGGCGTTCCAATCCCTGTGATGGAAGAATCGCTGATGCCGATGGTAATGGAATTGTTCGGCAAAATTAAACGCGTCTTTAACAATATGCAGAAATTACAGGCCAAGCGTTTGGAAAATCTGTTGACATCATCAAAGCCGGACGAAGCACTGGAAAAGAAATACGCCAAAATGCGTGTAGAATTGTTTGAACACGTCAGCAAGATTCGCCTGAACGACGACCGCATTGCGGAAATTCTGGAACATTTGACCCAGCGCGACCAGTTGCTGATGGGACTGGAAGGAAAATTGTTGCGTCTGGCGGTGGCAAACAAAATTAAACGCGAAGATTTCTTGGCCGAATACGCCGGCAACGAATTAAACCGCAACTGGGTTAAAAAGTTGATGCGGCACAAAAATCCAACGTGGGCAAACTTTGCAAAAAAACACGAAAAAGATATTCTGAAAATCCAAGAAGACATTACGGAGATTGCACGCGAAACCGGCCAGCCGACCGCCGAATATAAAAAGGTTGTTGAACTGGTTCGCCGTGGTCAGACCGAGGCCGCACGCGCAAAACGCGAAATGATAGAGGCAAACTTGCGTCTGGTTATCAAATTCGCTAAAAAATCCAGCAACCGCGGTTTAGGTTTGGATTTCTCGGACTTGGTCCAGGACGGAAATATCGGATTGATGAAGGCGGTTGATAAATTTGACTATCGTTTAGGTAATAAATTTTCAACATACGCAACAAACTGGATTCAACAGGGCATTTCGCGCAGCATTGCCGACCAGGCGCGTACAATCCGCATACCTGTGCATATGATTGATAATATCCATAAAATCCAGCGTGCCTCGCGCCAGTTTATGCACAAATATGGACGCCAGCCCACAGCCGAAGAATTATCCAAAATCATTTACCTGCCAGTGGACAAGATTCACAAGGCGATGAAGGTAAATCTGAAACCAATTTCATTAGAGGCCCCCGTCGGCAGTGAAGATGACAGCAGTCGTATTGAAATCATCGCAGACGAAACGGCCAAGAATCCATTTGTTTCGGCCGCACAAAAGAATCTGCGTAAAATCGTCACCCAGATTTTGTCTGAATTGGATCCCAAGGAAGAAACGGTTCTGCGTCAACGCTTTGGTATGAGTACGAATAAAACCAGCACCCTGGAAGAGGTTGGTGAATACATCGGCGTCACACGTGAACGTATCCGCCAGATAGAACAAAAGGCACTGACCAAGTTAAAGCACCCGACGCGTGCGCGTAAATTACGCAGTTTCTTGGAAGACTGATAAAACAAATCGCCCACCATTTATGGTGGGCTTTATTAAAAAACAAAGGCAATAAAATGAAACCATGTGTATTGTTGTGCAACGGTCTGTCCGGCAGTGGCAAATCATTTTTTATAAAAAACTTTTTGCCACATTACGCATTTTATAAATTGCGTTCTGCCACAACGCGTCCTATGCGTCCGGGTGAAATTGATGGACAAGAATATTTCTTTCGTGACGAAGCGTTTTTTGACACTGCGAAACTGGCAACCCGTTTATGGGTCAATGAAAAAATATGGCAACCTGGACAGCCCAAATGGTTATACGGCGTCCCAGAAAATGAAATATTGGAAAACCCTGATATAAACCTGGTCTATGATGTCATAGAACCCCGATACGCGCGCCAGTTGATTGATTGGTTCGGCGCGCACGGGCTGGATAAAAAATATACGTTCAAGACGCTGTATTTTCTGCCCCCAGAAAACAATTTTGACATCGCACGCGCACGTGCCAATATGCCAAATGATGCAACAGTGCGGCAAAATAACACGTGTAATCCGATTGATTTTCTGCGCGCAGGATTAAATGTTGACTTTATGGTAAAATGCAGCACGTCTGAAACAATTATATTGCCACGTCTGCGTGATTTCATTGCACGACAAAGCAAGATACATCAAAAATAAAAACCGGCATACGCCGGTTTAATTTTATACGCACTGTTTTAACACAGTGTATATTTGTCCCAAATCGGTTTTGCGCAACGCAGCAATCACCTTGTCAGCGTTATCTGTGTTCTGGGCACCAGTCAACACTTTGTCAAAACTGCGCACGAATTGGGTTGCCTGGGAACGAAATACCGTGTCTGATTTCAGCATATCGCGCACCTGTTTTTTGTCTGCTGCACCCATCATTTTTGCCAGCCACTTAGAGAATATGCTTTTGTCCCCAGCGTGATATTTTTTCCAAACGACGTCTGGGATTTCTGCGCCGGTCGCCCGTGTTAAATCCAGTGATTGTTCGTGCATTTTTTCAAATGTCCGTTCGGCCTGTTTCAAGAAATCAGACGCACTGACGCGGCCGTATGTCGGCGTGCTGGGCGCGCCCATTGCGTCCATTGGCGCAGTTGCGCGCGCAACCATCATTTGTTTATTCAGTGTCTGCATTGTATTGACCGCCTTGGCATAGTCAGACATTAAATCAATCATCTGTTGACGCGATTGTCCGGCCAGGTCTTCTAATTTTATCGCAGAATCAGAAATTGTATTTGTTGATTCAGACACCGTCGTCTTCATCAGATTTATTTTTTCGGTCAACGATGCGACAATCTGTTGCAGCCGTTCGCCGGCATCAACAGAACCCTGTGACAAATCGGGCAGGGCCGAATAATACTTTTCAATCAGTTCTGACAGCGGTTGTAATTGCGCGGTCGTTTCAGCCGACATCTTTATCAGATTTGCCGACTGACCAGACAGTTGCGTGTGCGCCGTATTCATTTCTATCAATGTTTCGCGAACACCTGTCGCCATTGCCTTGACGGATTCAGAAAATGCGTTTGCCGACGTCTTGGTATTTTCCAGCGTCACATTTGCAACGCCCGACACGGTCTTTAATTCAGATACAACTGCGGTTGCAAATTCTTTGATTTCACTGTTAAAGCGATTGGTCAATGTGGCCAATTCATTGGATATTCCACGAACAGAATTTTCTGTGTTGCCGGCAGTTTCCATTAATGTTTCAACCGCCGCACTTAACTTGCGCACCTGTTTATCAATAGATGATTCTGCCAGACGAACCTGGCCCCCGACGACGTTTGCCGTATTAGACAACGAATTCATTTGTGCGGTCAGTTGCTTTTTTGACTGTTTGCTGAACGCGTCCATTTTATTCAGGTGCGAATCCAATAATTTGTCATTATCAGACATCAGTGTTTCGTAATTTGCCGCCGATGTCTTTACGTTTTCAAAACCATCTGCGGTTGACCGTGCCAATTCGGCCAGTTTGTTTTGCAATTCTTCGGTCTGGGCGGCCAGGTTTGTCATCTGTTCTTGGTTGGTGTCAAACCCAGATTTCAGATTTTGCCCCAGGGTGTCACTGTGTGCGTTCCACTGGTCAATTTGGTTGTTTATCTCTGTGGCGCGCGCGGTTGCATCTTGTGTTGTTTTATCAATTTCTGCCAACAATTCGTTGATTGTATTGTTAAATTTGTCGGCCGCATTTTGCACATCTGACCAGCCGCCAGATGTGACAACGCCTTGCAGGCCCGAAACAGTATTGTCCAAACGTTGGGACATAACGGCGATTTTTTTAGTTGCCTCGTCCGCCAATTCAACCAGTCGGTTGTTTTGTTCGGTCAGTTCTGATTTTAATGTGTTGGCCGCTGCGATTTGGGTTGCCAGCGTGTCGTGCATCGTCTGAAAACACGCGTCTATTTTAGATATTTCACCGGCCAGAATTTTTTGCAAAACACGCGACGCATCGGCAATTTTGGCGCGTTCCGGCTGGGTCATCAGCAATAACAGCGATTCCATTGTCCGCTGGGAACGGCGCGATATAAAGAATAACGCAATCAACATAATAAACAGCAATCCGCCCAGCACACCGCCACCGATTAAAAACATTTGTGAAATATCCATATCCACTCTCCCGATTATTTATATATTCTTGCAGAACACTGAAATTTATACTAAAATTTATACAATAAAGCAAGGTTATAAATGGGACAAAAACGAATACTTTCACCACAACAAGATATAGCCGCAAATCCAATGGAAAACGTATGGGTCCAGGCAAATGCCGGCACCGGAAAAACCAGTGTTCTGGTCCAACGATTGCTGCGAATTTTATTTCGCACAAAATCGGTTGATGCGACTGGTGTTTTATGCCTGACATATACTAATGCCGGGGCGGGGGAAATGCGCAACAGAATATTGACCGCGTTGCGTGATTGGGCAATGGCCAGTGACCAAGAATTGTCTGATATGCTGTCGGGGATATGCGAAAATCCCGTCCCAACAGATGATGATATTGCGCGCGCGCGCGCAATATTCTTTACCTATATTGATAACCCTGAAATATTAAAAATAAAAACCATACACGGTTTTTGCGAAGAGATTTTACATCGTTTTCCACTGGAAGCAGGCCTGTCGCCATCGTGGACACTGGTTTCTGATATGACGCAACGCGTATTGTTGCAAGATGCGTTTGATAAAATGATAAAGTCATCTGGCGACGCGCGAACAAACGACGCGTTTTCGCATATTGTGGGACGCATATCTGAAACATCACTTGATGACCTGTTAAAGATGTTGAGTGCGCAATACAAATCGTTTTTTGGGATAAAGAACGTTGATAACTATCGCAAATACTTCATTGATACGATTGCGAATTTTTTAAATCTGTCCACGCCAGTCCAAAATGAAGTTTCGCCCAAAACACTGCAAAATATCGTTGATTTGGCCCAGGCAGACGCAAATGCTGCAAAAACACCGGCAAAGTATATACTAAAAATTATCAACAACACAAAACAGTATATTGATAAAACGATAGATTTTCACGAATACAAAAGTGCGTACTTAAATGCCGACGGGCGCAAGAATCCGAACGTTATAAAAAAAGAATACCTGGTCGCTGAACAAGACCGTGTTTATCGTCTGAATCAATTTTATGCAAACCAGACTGTGTTTGATGACACGGTTGCATTGTTTGATTTATCCGCCGCGTTTGTGCAATCATATTCTAAATTAAAACAAGCGCACAACGTCCTGGACTTTGACGATTTGATTTTATACACGCGCAAACTGTTTTTACAACCCGATGTAATGGGCTGGGTATTGTCACAACTGAATGTATCGTTGTCCCATATTCTGGTGGACGAGGCACAGGACACCAGTCCTGTGCAATGGGATATATTGCGCTTGTTGGCCGGCGATTTCTTTACAGACGGTGACACGGCCACACAACAGCACTCGTTATTTGTTGTTGGCGACACAAAACAATCTATCTATGGATTTCAGGGCGCAGACCCACGTGCATTTGCCGCCAGTCGTGATGATATTGCCGCGCAAATTGCGCAAAATATGCGAACCATACGCGAAGTGCCGTTGGCGCAAAGCTTTCGTTCGCTGTCGGCGATTTTAAACACTGTGGACACTTTTTTCAACGATCCGCAACTGGTTGATATGACCGGTTTTGCAAATAATCCGCACAAATGTTTTCGCAACGCGCCGTCTGGCGTTGTTGAATTGCATAAATTGATTTCAAAACAAAATGACGAAATTGATTTGGGCGAATATATAAAAACAATCGCAGACAAAATAAAATCATTGATTGATTCTGGAAATTATGCACCAAAAGAAATAATGGCGCTGGTGCAAAACCGTGCGCCAATGGCCGCGCCGCTAATCAAAGAACTGAAACGTCGCAACATTGATGTCGCAGGCAGCGACCGAATTATTTTACCAGAATATCCGGCCGTGCGTGATTTGATGAACCTGGTCAGATTCTGCATAGACACAACCGACGATTATAGTTTATGTTGTGTGTTAAAAAGTCCGATTTTTCGTTTGAACGAAGATGATATTTTTAATATCTGTAAAATACGAAATGATGAAAACAAGGCAAAAAAATCGGCAAATTCTGAATTTGTTCCAACAACTGTTTTTGATGTTTTATCACGCACCCAGCCAGATATTTATTCGCGCCTGGGCCAGTTTGTTGCAATGGCACAACAACTGTCGCCATATACATTTTTTGCACGTGTGTTATCCGACGGCGTGCGCGAAAGTATGATTGCCGCACTGGGGGGTCAGGTCATTGACCCACTGGAAGAATTTATGACAATATGTCTGGCGTATGAACGAACCAATCCGGGAACGTTGCGCCACTTTCTGAAATGGTTTATCACCGGTGGCAGTCAAATAAAACGCGATATGGACGCGGCAAACGGCGTTCGCATTGTCACCGTTCACAGCAGCAAGGGTCTGGAAGCGCGCGTCGTATTTCTGATTGATACTGTGCGAACACCAAAATCAGAAAAGATTTTGCCTGTGCCGGGGGCTGATGTGTCGCATTTCCCAGGTGCGTGGCTGTGGACACCACGCGGTGATGTGTCTGCGTCGCGTGATATGGCGGCTGCCGCGTTGAGCCGTGTCCGCATTGCAGAATATTATCGTTTGTTATATGTTGCAATGACGCGCGCACGCGACGAACTGTATATCTATGGATTTACACAAAACAAAAATGCCAACGATATCGCCTGGCACAGCCAACTGTGGCGCGTTCTGGCAAAAGACAACCCCGACACAGACGTAATCAGGATTACAAAATGACAGATACTTTGCGCGATTTATTAAAACAACAAGACGCCACCAAATTCGCGACTGAATCCGGGTTGCGCGCACATCGCAATATGCAAATGATTGTTATTGACGACGACATTGCGCGTGGCGACCCAGATATTATTGCAAAAATAAAATCCCACCCAGAATTATTACCGTTCTTTGTCGTCACCGCCCAGACCGAGGTTCCTGTGGCCGGCATTATTCGGGGCAGGTTTATCAGTCGTCGTATTGACCGTATGGTCGCAGACCACGACAAGCACCAGATAATCGTAATGGACTATAAAACCGATGTGTCGCCGGACAAATTTCACGACAAATACTGCGCCCAGATTCGTGAATATATGGAATTATTATGCGAAATTTATCCCGGATATGTCGTCAACGCATACATTTTGTGGCTACACGATTTCAGGCTGGAATCCGTGCAATAAAGCCTTGAATTTTTATTAAAAAAACGGCTATAATTTCCGTATGCTGATTGGATTAAATATTTCTAATATCGTATTGATTGAAAAACTGAACCTGGAATTCGGGGCAGGGTTGAACGTGCTGACCGGCGAAACAGGCGCAGGGAAAAGTATTTTGCTGGACGCGTTATCGTTGGCACTGGGGGCGCGTTCTGACACCGGCCTGGTGCGACACGGTTGCGACAATGCGTCGGTAATTGCCACGTTTGACACAATTCCAGACGCCGTGCGTCCTGTGCTGGACGAGGCAGGAATTGACACCAGTGACGGTATGTTGATTTTGCGTCGCACATTGGCGTGCGACGGGAAAAGTCGTGCCTGGATAAACGACACGCCTGTATCTGCTAAAACATTAAAACAGGTCGGGGACGCATTGGTTGAAATTCACGGCCAGTTTGCCAATCACACATTATTAAACCCGGCAACGCACCGCACAACATTGGACGCGTTTGGCGTGGCAAACATTGCCGGGTACGCACAATTACTGGGTGATGTGCGCACGGCATACAACGAATATCACGCCGCAGAAAAACGTCAAAACGAACTGAACGAATTGTTGGCACGTGCAGAATCTGAACGCGAATTTTTGGAACACAACGTTGCCGAATTGCGCGCATTGAACGTGCAACCGGGCGAAGAAGACGAATTGTCTGCGCGTCGCAGTGCGATGATGAACGCCGAAAAAGACGCCGCCATTTTGGCCGAGGCAAACGAAACATTGGCACCACGTGGAAACTCTGTGGACGCGATGGTATTTTCGGCTGCGCATATTTTACAGCGTATAAAAACCGAACCGAATCCATACCAGGCCCAGATTGATAAACTGTATGACATTGCCCAAAATTTATCTGATGTGATTGGCGAACTGACGCCAAACGAAATCAACACGGACAATATTGACAGCATAGAAGAACGCCTGTTTGCAATCCGCGCAGTGGCGCGCAAACATCGGGTGCCGGCGGACGAATTACCAGAAAAACTGAATCAGATGTCTGAGGCATTAAATGCGATTGACAATTCTGATGCAGAATTAAAACGCGTGCGCGCATTGGTCACAGAAAAGAAAAATACATTTGATGCACTGGCGGCACAACTGACTGAAAAACGCACGGTGGCCGGGGCGCAATTACGCACGGCAATATTGCACGAATTGCCCGACCTGAAACTGGGCCAGGCGGACTTTTTATCACAGCGCACAGACGCCGCACCGTCTGGATATGGCGTTGATGATATTGTGTTTATGATAAAAACAAATCCAGGTATGCCATTTTCACCATTGCACCGTGCGGCGTCTGGTGGGGAATTGGCGCGTTTGATGTTGGCGTTGCGCGTTGTTCTGGCTGGGGCTGACGTTGCACACACGTTTATTTTTGATGAAATTGACACGGGTATCAGTGGCGCAACCGCCAGTGCGGTTGGATTACGTCTGAACAAACTGGCGACCGCGTCCCAGGCATTGGTTATCACACACTCGGCCCAGGTTGCAGGTTTTGCCAATCATCATTTCAAGATAGAAAAAAATGTTATCGCCGACAAAACGACAACATCTGTTCACGAAATTGTTGGCGACGAACGCCTGAACGAAATTGCGCGAATAATCAGTGGTGCAGAAATAACCCAGGAATCACTGGCAACTGCCCGAACATTAATTCATTAAAATTAAAACAACGCCCGTTTGGGCGTTGTTTTTAAATCTGGGCTATGCCGTCGGCAAATTCCAGCGACGTAATTCGTGGCGCATCGTTGGCGCAACTGATAATTGCACCGTTTGCGTCACGCGCAATCGCGTATCCGCGCGCCAACACGTTTTTATAACTGAGTGATTTTAACATTTGCCCCAAATGTGCCACAGACTGATTCAATGTCGCCATTTTGTTTTGCAGTATATTCGGAAACGCCGATACAATATCTATTTTTTGATGTGCCGTCGTCAATTTGCCTGTAATGATTATGTTCATTGTCCGCGTAATATCGTCCAAACGCTGGGCGTGTTCCATAACCATTTGGCGTGGATTTTTAATTGTGATTGCGTCAACGCGTGCCTTGGCATTACCCAGACGTGTTGTAAAGTTCGCTGAAATGCGATGCCACAAATTATCCAAATCTTGAATCAATGACAGTTTTGTTGGCACAACGGTTTCGGCCGCACCAGTTGGTGTCGGCGCACGCACGTCTGCGGCAAAATCAATCAACATCCAATCAGGCTCGTGTCCAACCCCAGATATCAGTGGAATCTTGCTGGCCGCGGCGGCACGAACAACGATTTCTTCGGAAAACGGCAATAAATCTTCCAGACTGCCACCGCCACGCGCAACAATAATTACATCAACATTATTGGCACGATTAAAATACTCAATGCCAGCGGCAACTTCGGCCGCGGCGGTCGCGCCCTGGACCGTAGCAGGATACAATATCACACGCACAGGAAAGCGTTCACGCAATCTGTTTTGAATATCCTGGAACGCAGCCCCAGTTGGACTGGTCACGACGCCGATTGTCTGGGGCAGGCGTGGCAACGGCTTTTTCCGCGATGCGTCAAACAGTCCTTCGGCCGCCAGTTTGCGTTTGCGTTCTTCTAGCATTTTCAGAATCGCCCCGGCCCCAGCCATTTCAATTTCACTGGCGATAATTTGATAATTACTGCGCGCAGGATATGTTGTAAAGCGGCCGGTAATAATAACTTCCAATCCGTCGTCCAGTTTAAACGGCAATGGTGTTCCACGCCAAATAATCACAGAAATTGCCGCCCCTGAATCCTTTATCGTCATATAGATATGCCCAGACGTCGCACGTGTAATCTGGGATAATTCGCCACGAATTTTTATGCGTGGAAACGCGGTTTCAACAACCCCCTTTAATAACGCAGACGCGTCCGATACACTGAATATAGTATCTGGTTTTACATACGGTTCTGGTTTTTCCATTGGGACTGTCCCCCTTAGCGTTTATCAAGTTCTTGTTTAATCTGGCGAATAAATTCGTGTTTGTTTGGTGTGCGCATTTTATCCATCGGACGGTTTATTGGCGTTCCCAATTCATACGGCACGCGCAGGGGTGCAAACTGGTCCCCGGTTGCGTCAAATGCAATGTCGTTAAATTTATCACGCAGGAATACAACAGGCGCATATTCCCAATCGCCCAGATGAATCGCCGACGGCGTCCATATCTGGTTCCCACCGTATAATTCATAGATACAAATTGACGACAGGGCGCAGAATCCCTTGGGGTATGGGGTAAAGCCCAGAAATTGCATATCGCCAACATATTTATCGCGGAACAAATGATCCTTGTATTTATTACGCAAGACATACGCAATATCATACAACGTATATTTTGCGTCAAATTTATCCAGCAATAATCTGTCCAGTTGTGACGCACGTTCCAGCACTTTGCGCGTGGCTGCGTCATAAGATTTTATATATTCGTTCATAACTGAAATTATACCACAAATGCCCCAAATGCACAATTATAATTCCGTCAATGGCCAACGTGGACGCGGTGCGATTGGTTCGTGAACAATGCGCCCCAGACGATAGTTTTCAATTCCTGCCCATGCAATCATTGCGCCATTGTCTGTGCATAAATTCATCGGTGGCGCAGCAAATACCATATCGCAACGCGCAGCTAATTTTTCCATTGCTGTTCGTATTGCGCTGTTCTTGGCAACACCACCTGCGACAACCAGTGTCTTTGGTGCCGCTGCAACAACGCGTGCGTCGTCCATCGCATTGTTCAATCGGTTTATAATACAGTCCACAACCGCCGCCTGGAAAGACGCGCAAAAATCGTTGATAAATTCATCACTGTGTGGGCCAGAATTGCGTTCCAGAAATGTTCGTGCCGCGGTTTTTATGCCGCTGAACGAAAAATCACAGCCCGGTTTATCGCACAGCGGACGCGGAAATGCAAACGCACGTGGATTTCCCAACTTTGCGTGATTGTCCACGATTGGACCGCCTGGATACCCCAGACCCAACATCTTGGAAACTTTGTCAAAGGCTTCGCCAGCACTGTCGTCCAGTGTTTGTCCAATCAATTCATATTGTCCAACGCCACGCACCAACAGTATCTGGCAATGACCGCCAGACGCCAACATCAATAAATACGGAAATTCCACAGACACCGCGCCGTCTGCGCCATTTGCCGCCGCCGCGTGCAGACGCGGAACCAACGCGTGTCCTTCCAGATGATTGACCGCAACCAATGGTTTGCCCGTTGACTGGGCAATACCTGTCGCCGCCATCCAGCCAACTAAAACCCCACCAATCAACCCCGGCCCAGCGGTCGCCGCAACAACGTCAATGTCATCTATGGTTTTGCCGGCGGTTTTCAATGTCTGGGCGATAACCTGGTCAATCGCCAAGATGTGTGCGCGCGCCGCCAATTCCGGCACGACGCCACCGTATTTTTGGTGTTCTGGAATTTGGGAATAAATTATATGCGACAATATATTGCGGTTTGAATCAACAATCGCCGCCGATGTTTCATCGCACGACGATTCAATTCCCAAACACAGCACAGGGCGCGTCGCGGCGCACTCTGGCGCGGTGCCTGATAGTTTTCCCATATCCATACGAATTAAATTTTCATCACTCATTTTAATATTTCCAATAATGTTATTCCCAGGTTGTTTTTATCCTTGGCGCGCATTGCGATATATTCATAAAAATTCACATCAACAACACGACCAGCCGAACTGGACGCGTGTCGCAGTGTGCCATCTGGCAACAGGAATCCAATATGCACAACCGCCAGGTCTGTCCCCAGTGTATCACTTTTTTTGTTATTGCCAACAATAAATAAAACAATCAACGGGGCAGGGTTGTTTATCACCTGGACGTTTTCGTACGGGATATATTCCACGTCCACCGCAACAGGCGCGTCATCTGAAACAATATTATGAACACGTTGCAACCAGGCCGCGCGCTGAATCACGACGTGGCGCATGGCGGTTTTGCCATATTGCGCGCTGACATTTTTTACCAAATCTGAATTATTCGGAATCCAATCAGATTCTATGAAATGATTGCGATTTACAAAATCCACGTCGCCGTTTTTATAGCGGATTTTAGTCAACGCACCAACGTCGCCTGCGGCCAGTGATGTTTCAACAAACGTTGTGCAGTCAAACGCGTCTGTGCGAATCAACGGATCTGGGTCTGGGGCGATGCCTTCGCCCAGTGGGTCGTTCAAATATCTGGCCCCCAGATACTGTGCGCCAATCGTGCTGTCATTGGCGTGCGTCACACACGCGCCCAATGTAAAAGCAACCAATACCCAACGCATAAAAATTATTGATTCTGATTGATTTCAATACCCGTCTGGCACAGTGACGCCGCCGTACGAACGTCCATTTCGCCAGAATCTGGGATAGTTGCCATTTTATCAATACAGGCAACCAACAAATTGACATCTTTGTCTGTGGCAACCAACATCTGTGCCGCCGCCGTACGACGATCCACAGACGCCTTGCGCCACGCCTTTAAATTGCCGTTTTCTAGTTCGCCGGACCGCATTGTGCACGAGAACACCACAAGCGCCAAAATCAACGTTGCGACACCAATCACAAATTTCAAAGATTTCTTTACCGAAAACATCGTTTCCCCCTTATTCACATTTTACCAGCCATACATCATAGTCGGCATTTTGCAACGGATTGTCGCCCGGTTCATTGCGCGACATCCAGCCACCAAAAATCTGTCCTTCGCCAGATTTGGAAATTTCCAAAAACGCGAAATAATCTTCGGCCTGGAACGGGTCGGTTTGCTTGCACGAACGCACCGTAATATCCAGTTTTTCAAACGTCGCCGTACGTCCCACCGGCAGGTTCACCTGTTGCACCTTGCCAGCGGCCTTGTTCATAATGCGAACGGTCGCAGTTTTGCGGTCAATGTATGCGTGCGATGCAATCGGCGCAACCAACGCCATTGCCAGTCCTAACGAAAATAAAAAATTCTTTTTCATACCTGGCATTTTACAATTCTGTGCCAGCAATGTCAAATATGTATATATTTATTTGACTTTTGATAAAATTTACATCATAATAGCATTCGCAAATCCCACCAGATTGCCATCACAGTAAATCCAGTTCGCGGTACGCGTGTGGAACATCAACCGACAAGTTTTGTCTTTGATGATGGTTTTTTTGTGTGGTCAAACAGTTAAAAATACTAAGGAGCAAAATTATGGCAACTGTTATTCGTTTGGCGCGTTTCGGTGCAAAAAAACGCCCATATTATCATGTTGTTGTCACGGATTCGCGCAACGCACGTAATTCTGGCAATGTTTTGGAAGTCGTTGGTAAATACGACCCAATGCAACCACGCGACAGTGAAAAACGCGTTAGCTTGGACATTGAAAAGATAAAGTCTTGGTTGTCCAAGGGTGCAAAACCATCTGACCGTGTGTATCGTTTCTTGGCGAACGCAGATTTGGTTGCAAAGCGCATTGTGCCTGTCCAGACAAAGAAACATTTGCAGTCTGAAAAGACCCAGATGAAAATCAAAGACAAGGCTGAAAAATTGGCGAAAATCGCCGAAGAAAAGGCCGCCGCAGAGGCCGCTGCAAAAGAAGCAGCCGCAGCCCCAGCGGAAACAGTCGCTGAATAATTTTGCAAACCTGTGCGCCCACAACACGTGGGCGCGTTCAGTAAATATACTATGTCAGAAACATCAAAAATCTTGGTTGGAAAAATCGTCGCACCCCAGGGTATCCGGGGCGAGTTTCGCGTCCAGACATATACAGCCAGTCCAATGGATTTCCAGAAATTTGAAATCCTGTGCGATTGCTGTGCGCCGGACGCATTTCACTTTGTGCGTCGTTTAAATCCGACATCTGATGTTATCGTTGCAAAAATAGACGGCATAAACGACCGCACTGCAGCCGAAGGATTGCGCGGAACCCAGTTGTTTATTACGCGCGACGCATTACCAGAAACATCAGACGGCGAATATTACCAATCTGATTTAATTGGTTTTACGGTCGTGCGCGACAATCGTGAACTGGGGCGCGTGGCGTGTTTTCAAAACTATGGTGCCGGCGATATTATTGAACTGGATAACGGGGATATGGTGTCGTTCTTGGGCGCAGATGTTGATATGGCAAACAAAATTATCACGGTATAATGATGCACTTTAACATACTGACCATTTTTCCAGAAATGTTTCCGGGCACACTGTCCGGTGGGGTGGTTGGTCGTGCATTAGAACGCGGAATATGGTCGTATGACGCGATAAATATTCGTGATTTTGCAATCAATAATTATGGCAGTGTTGATGACGAACAATTCGGTGGTGGGGCCGGTATGGTTATGCGCCCAGACGCACTGGGTGCGGCGATTGATTCTGTCAAAACACGTGGTCGGGTTATTTATTTTTCCCCACTTGGCCCAACACTGAACCAAAAAATGGTGCGCCAGTTTGCCGCCAATCGGGACGCAACATACACATTGCTGTGTGGCCGATACGAAGGAATTGACCAACGAATCATTGATGAATATGATATAATGGAATTATCAATCGGCGATTATATACTGTCTGGGGGTGAAATTGCCGCCCAAGTTTTTATTGACAGTTGTGTTCGCGTGATGGATAATGTTCTGCACGGTGGCAGTGAATCCACTGCAAACGAAAGTTTTGAAATCGGGGGGCTGGAATGGCCGTTATACACCCGCCCGTCAGTATGGCGTGGACGCAATGTCCCAGAAGTCCTGCTGTCCGGTCACCACGGCAACATAGAACGGTGGCGGAAACAACAATCGGACGAAATAACAAAACAACGTCGTCCGGATTTAATAAAGGAAAACAAAAAATGAACATCATTAAAAAAATTGAAGCAGCCCAGGTTGAAAAACTGAAAACGAGCAAAAAAATCCCTGAATTCAAAGCAGGTGATACATTGAAAGTCTATGTCAAAATCAAAGATGGCGACAAATTCCGTATTCAGGTTTTTGAAGGTGTTGTTATCGCACGTGATGGTGGCACAGGCAACAACGCATCGTTCACGGTTCGTCGTGAATCGTATGGTGTTGGTGTTGAACGTAAATTCCCATTGTACACACCAGCGATTGAAAAAATTGAAAAGGTGCGTATTGGTCGCGTTCGTCGTGCTAAATTGTTCTTCCTGCGCGGATTGTCCGGCAAAAAGGCCAGAATCGTTGAAGATTTGGCTGCGACATCTGCAGAAAAGAACGCAAAATAATTTGGATTTATTCAAATTAAAAATCCCCACATTTGTGGGGATTTTTTTTAATACCAACCGCGCAGTTTCATCGCACTGGCAATACGTTTAATAGAATGCATATATGCCGCTTCGCGCATAGACACATTGTATTCGTTTTTGATTTTATAAATTGCATCAAACGCGTTTTTCATCGCCGCAATTTCTTTTTCTTCAACCTCGGATTCTGGCCAATAATAACCATATCGGTTCTGGACCCACTCAAAGTAAGACACGGTCACGCCACCGGCATTGGCCAAAATATCCGGCACCAGCATTACGCCACGCGACGCCAGTATATTTTCCCCTTCCAGTGTTGTTGGGCCATTTGCACCTTCTACCACCAGGTCTGTTTTAATCAACGGCGCAGTTTCTGCGTTGATTGTGTTTTCCATTGCGCACGGCGTCAACACATCAACGTCCAATCCCCAGAACGTGGCAACATCAATTTCTGTTGCACCTGGGAATCCCTGGATACTGCCTTTGTTTTGGGCCTTGAACGCCATCAGCGCGTCAATATCAATTCCGTTTTCATTGAACAGTGTTGTGTTCCACTCGGCTATGGCGACGATTTTTGCGCCCATATCATAACTGCATTTGGCGGTAAAACTGCCGACGTTGCCAAATCCCTGGATCGCGATACGCGCACCACGCATTTGTTTGTTTTTGGTCTGCAACGCCTGGGCAATGATGATTGAAATTCCCAAGCCGGTTGCCTTGGTGCGGCCCAAACTGCCGGCCAGGTCAACAGGTTTGCCGGTGAATGTTCCGAACGACGCTTCGCCAGACAATTTGATATATTCATCAATCATCCACGCCATAATTTGACCATTGGTGTTGACGTCTGGGGCCGGGACATCTTTCTTTTCGCCCAGGATTGGATAAATCGCATCAACATACCCACGGCACAGGCGTTCCAATTCGCCGGCCGATAATGTTTTAGGGTCAACGATAATGCCACCTTTGCCACCGCCATACGGAATACCCGTCACGGCGCATTTGAACGTCATCCATATAGACAGGGCCGAAACCTCGTCCTTGGTCACCATCGGGTGAAAACGCACGCCACCCTTGGACGGGCCGATTGCCGTATTATGCTGGGCGCGATACCCGGTAAAGACGCGAATACTGCCGTCGTCCATACGAACGGGAATTGATACCTCTAATGTGCGCTGTGGATTTTTTAGTATTTCATACACGTCCGCCGGCAGACCTAACTTGTCGCACGCAACCTTGACGCGGCTTTGTGCAGCGACCAACGGATTCATATTTTCATTTGCCATTATAATCTCCCTTGTAATGAATAATAATGTTCAGGCACTGTTCAGCCTAGGACAGCCAGGACAAAAAAGCAAAAACTTTTTGTTCTGGACTTTTGTTGCATATAGGTATAAAATTGCGCCGAACCCGCGGGCGTAGTATAATGGTAGAACGAAAGCTTCCCAAGCTTTAGGCGAGGGTTCGATTCCCTTCGCCCGCACCAAAAATTAAATCGGCATTTTGCCGATTTTATTTTTGGCATGTGGCGACGGAAGAGAACCCGACCAGAGGGTTCGAAAACAAGTAGATTTTGCAAGTGAAACGCCGCGAAATCGTCACGGTTTGCCCGCAGGCATTTTTTAAATGCCGAGGGATTCCCTTCGCCCGCACCACCAATTTTCACCGCAGCGTAGCAAGGGCTGAAAATTGAGTGTCCGCCGTAGCATTGTTTGTTATTGTGAACATAAAATTATTATTAGTGGCGCAGGCGGACTGTATGCAAATTATGTTAAATCGGCATTTTGCCGATTTTATTTTTGGCATGTGGCGACGGAAGAAAACCCGACCAGAGGGTTTGAAAACAAGTAGATTTTGCAAGTGAAACGCCGCAGGCGGACAACAATATTTAGAATACACAAAAATTAAACCGGCGTTTCGCCGGTTCTTTTATTTGCCATCAACTGGGATTTGCAACAACTGTTTCGGATAAATCAAATCTGGATTTTCAATGTTATTGCGTTCGGCAATAATGCTGAACAATACACCACGGCGCAGGAAATTACGCGCAATAATCCACAGGCAATCGCCACGACGCACCGTGTAATACGTGTCATCATCGCCAGTCATTTCTGGCATTGTAAATCTGTGGCCAACCTGGGCGACGGTGCGACCATCACCATCGTGCAGACGAACGGTCAAAACGTATTCTTTGCCGGTTTCCAATTCGCCAACGTCTGCGCCCAGGCCAAAGTGTTTATGGTCAGACACACGCGCAAAACCGATATATTTGTTATCCAGCGACAGCGACACGCGCAAACGCGGCAATGCGTCACCGGTCACGACAATACGACCTGTGTCCAAATAGTCAATTTTAGACACGACTAAATCGCCGTCAGCCAACATTGTAGGGGCCTGCAACATAGTGCTGCCACTGCGTGTCATCAATAATGACACAGAATTTTTATATCCGCGTGGCGAAATATAAACAAACACGTTTTCAACGGATTTAACCGCAGGTGCAGCACCAACCAACGATATTGTATAGTTGCCGGGTTCAAATACGCGTGTTGGCGCATAAACGAATTCGCCATCTGAATCTGTGCGTTCGGTTGCGACAATTTTGCCATTGATAACCACAGATATATTCTGGTGCGGAACCCAGCGTCCGGCAATTACCAATGTGCCTGCTGGTTCAATACGCACAATATCAAATGATGGGACGGTGTTTTCAACGGTCTGGACAACCGGTTCTGGAATTGCAGGAATAACGACAACGCGCGACTGGTTTCCGCCACGGACAAACACAACCCAAATTGCAACAAACACAACCAAAATCGCACACGCAATCGGAAACCAATACGCACGCAGACCGCTGTGCTTGCTTTGCTTTTCAGGACGAACCGCAGTGGCCACATCGTCTGGGCGTGGTGCAGGGCGCGCAAATATATTCAAAGTTTTTAAAAAGCGTCGGGCAAAATTGCGACGATTTTCCATCCAGTCGTTTTGTTGCGCGATTGCGTCATTGATTAAATCGTCTGTTGAACGTTTGATTTTTTTGTTTTGTTTTGCCATAACGCATCTCCGTAAAATGTGAATTTAATACTGGACAAATTATTGCAAATAATCTTTCTTTGTCAACTTAAATATGCTATAATCAGCAAGAAACCAAGGGGAGATTATGAAAACAATAGGGATTATGACAACTGGGGGCGATTGTTCCGGTCTGAACACGGTTATCCAGCGTATTATTCGTGGCGCGCGACTGCGCAAATGGCGCGTTATCGGGATTATGGACGGCACAGACGGTCTGTGTGCGACGCCACCCCAAATCATAGAATTAAACGACAGTGTTTTGCCGATTGAAAACGCACGCCTGGCCGGCAGTTTTTTGCACAATGGCCACGCCGGTGTAATGAATTTTGAAACCGCCGCTGTCCAGGGAACTCTTGATAAGTTCAACAAAAAATTACGCAAATCATTACAGGGGCTGAACCTGGACGCGCTGATTTTAATCGGTGGCAACGGCAGTTTTTCACTGGCCTGGGGCAACCGCGAAATCTATTCAGATTTACAATTGATTTGCGTTCCAAAAACAATAGATATGGACATACCACTGACCGATAAAACGATTGGATTTGATACTGCGGTGTGGCAACTGACCACGTTTTGTGACCAGTTGATGTTGACCGCGCGCAGTCATCATCGTTGGTTTGTTGTGCAATCTATGGGGCGCGAGTGTGGCGCATTGGCGTTGCACGCCGGGATTGCTGCCGGGGCGGACGTTATTCTGATACCTGAAATCAAGTTTGATTTAGACGCGGTAATATCGCACGTAAAAAATGCAGTGACCGATTACGGTATTATTATGGTATCCGAAGGAGTGTCTTTGCGTGGTCATTCGGGTCGCCCAGCAGATATTATTTCCCGTAAATTGACTGCGGCCGGTATTGCAAATCGCACCGCGTTCCCAGAACATATTCAACGTGCTGGCGACACAACGTCTGCCGACCGTATATTGGCAACGCGCTTTGCCGACTGTGCGTTGCACGCGATTGAAAACAACGAAACATACGTCATAACGGCACTGGACGGAAACGATGTAAAAACGGTCAGTCTGGCGGACTTTTTCGCCGCCGGCGAAGTATCAGACGACCCAAAGATTCCGGGCCTGAAAACATCAGACGCATACGTATCACCGGACGACCCATTACTGGACGTCGCCCACGATATGGGAATTTATATCGGCGAAGTAAAATAAAAACGGGGCATTTGCCCCGTTTTTATTTCTTTTCAGAAAAGTCTGCGTCACGCGCACCGTCTTCGTTTGGCTTGTTATCGCCAGATTCAGATTTTTGCGCTTCTTGTGCGGCCTTGTACACCGCTTCGCCCAACTTCATTGATTTTTCCATCAATGCGTCAGTCTTTTCTTTCAGCGATTCTGCGGTCGCATCGGACTTGGCCAATTCATCAGACAACGCCTGTTTTGCGTCTTCTATGGCCTTTTTATCGTCCGCGCTAATTTTGTCGCCGTGTTCCTTCAATGATTTTTCAATGCTGAACACTGCAGCTTCGGCGTTGTTTTTCGCCTCGGCCAGGGCGCGTTTCTGTTTATCAGATTCTGCGTTTGCAGCCGCTTCGTCAACCATTTTTTGAATATCGTCTTCGGACAAACCGCCATCAGATTTAATAGAAATCGTCTGTTCTTTGCCGGTTCCTTTATCCTTGGCCGACACGTGAACAATACCATTGGCGTCAATGTCAAACGACACTTCAATCTGTGGCATACCACGTGGGGCAGGGGCGATACCCTCCAGGTTAAACTGGCCCAACAATTTGTTATCAGCCGCCATATCGCGTTCGCCCTGGAACACACGAATTGTCACAGCCGACTGGTTATCTTCGGCGGTTGAAAACACCTGGGACTTTTTCGTCGGAATTGTTGTGTTGCGGTCAATCAGACGCGTGAACACACCACCCAATGTTTCAATACCCAACGACAACGGGGTCACGTCCAGCAACAGAACGTCTTTGACGTCGCCTTTCAGAACGCCACCTTGAATTGCGGCACCCAATGCGACAACTTCGTCTGGGTTCACGCCCTTGTGCGGTTCACGGCCAAAGAATTCTTTGACTGTTTCAACAACCTTGGGCATACGTGTTTGGCCACCGACCAAGATAACTTCGTTGATTTGCGATTTATCCAGACCTGCGTCTTTTAACGCCTTTTTGCATGGTTCAATTGTTTTCTGAATCAGGTCATCAACCAACGATTCCAATTTCGCACGTGTCAATGTTGTATTAAAGTGCTTTGGCCCAGTTGCATCGGCCGTCAAATACGGCAGGTTGATGTCCGCCTGCATTTTGGACGACAATTCAATTTTCGCCTTTTCTGCGGCTTCTTTCAGACGTTGCAACGCCAATTTATCCCCGGTCAAATCAATACCGGATTGTGCCTTGAATTCATCAATCAAATGCTTTAACACGCGTGCATCAAAGTCTGAACCACCCAACGCGGTATCGCCGTTTGTAGATTTAACTTCAAACACGCCGTCAATGATTTCCAATATGGAAATATCAAATGTACCACCGCCCAAGTCATACACAGCGATTGTGCCATTTTTATCTTTTTCCAATCCGTATGCCAATGCCGCCGCGGTTGGTTCGTTGACGATACGCAACACGTTCAGGCCTGCGATACGACCGGCGTCTTTGGTTGCCTGGCGTTGAGAATCATTGAAGTATGCCGGCACAGTAATAACTGCATCAGACACAGTTTCGCCCAAATACGCTTCGGCGTCTTTTTTCAATTTTGCCAAAATCATCGCAGAAATCTGGGACGGGGCATATTTCTTGCTGTCAATTTCAACCCACGCGTCGCCATTATCGCCACGGACAATTTTATACGGCACGCGCGCAGCAATATCTTTGACCGCTGGGCTGTCAAAGCGCAAACCCATCAGACGTTTGATTTCGTAAATTGTGTTTTCAGGATTGGTAATCGCCTGGTTCTTGGCGGTAATACCAACCAACTGTTCGCCACCAGATGTCAACGCAACCACAGACGGTGTTGTGCGTCCACCTTCGGCGTTTTCAATAATTTTTGGGTCACTGCCGTCCATGAACGCCATGGCGGAATTTGTTGTCCCCAAGTCAATACCTAATACTTTTGCCATTTTTCACTCCTTGAATTTCTTCTGCACTTCATATAGTGAACATTAAATGCCTTTTCAAGGCCACAGGAAAAAAATAATACAAAAAAACCGTCCAAACGGACGGTTTAAAATCAACAATTCGTATTGATTATTTTTTTGCCGGCGCAGCTGGCGCAGCAGCGGCCGCTGTCTTTGTGGCATCGGCTTCTTCGGGCATTTTACCACCAATTGTTGCAAACGCCAATTCAGCCTGGTGCAGACCCAATTCAACGCCGTCTGGCAATACCAAGTCTGTTCCGTGAATCACGTCACCGATTGTCACATCTGCCAAATCAATAATGATTTTTTCTGGGATTGCATGAATAGAACCACGCAATGCAACCTTACGCACTGCAAAGTTCAAAACGCCACCCAGTTTCATACCCTTGGACGTTTCGGCATTGATAACTTCTACTGGAACGACCACGTTGACAGGACTGTTGACATCAATACGTTTGAAATCAACGTGAACAACCGCATCCGACACTGGGTGATACTGAATATCAACCAACATTGCGTTTTCTTTGCCGTTGTTTGTATCAATTTCAAATAATTTTGTCCGCAAACCCGGTTTCTTTACCAACTGTTCAAAGCCGTTGCCGTCCAATTCAATCGCGACAGGTGCTTTCTTTTCGCCGTAAATAACAGCAGGGATTTTTTTATTTTTGCGGATGCTGCGTGCGGCCCCCTTGCCGGCAACGCTGCGAATTTCTGCATTTAATTTAATTGCCATTTTTTATCCTTTTAATAGCATTGGTTTAACTGTGCGCGACCTCCAAGGGTGCCGTGCAGGGCATATTATTTATCAAAACGTTTGAAAAATCAAGGTTTTTATTGCACGCAACGTTGCAAAACCAGAAAACGCGCGCGACCGTATTTTTTATCCCGTAAAATTTCCCATTCTGGGCCAGGGGCGACGAAATTATCGCCGTCTTGTTCCCATACCAAAATCGTCCCAGGACGCGCAACCGCCGCCACACGACGAACAAACGCCACACCTGTGTCGTGCGCCAGATACGGTGGGTCAACAAATATCAGGTCTGATGTCGCACCAAATTCTGAAACCCGGGTCAATGCGTCCGCCGTCACAACCGTTGCATTTGTCCCGTCCATACCGTCCAGGTTTGCCTGTATTGCACGAATTGACGCGGTGGCAACATCTGTAAATATCACACGTGCATTTGGGCTGCGTGATAAAAATTCCAATCCAAACGCGCCACTGCCTGCGAACGCGTCCCAGACCGTAAATTTATGCGTTGTATCCACGATTGCCCCCAGCATATTAAACAGCGCAATGCGTGCGCGATTCTGGGTCGGACGTGCCCCACTTGGCAGATGCAATTTGCGTCCGCGATACCGTCCTGAAATAATTTGCAATTTTGAATCCATACGATAAAGTGTATCACATGAACCCTATGCAGCAAGCGTTAAATTTAGCAATTCGTGCAAAATCGCATAACGATGTGCCAATCGGTGCCGTAATCGTGCGTGATGGTCGCGTCATTGCCCGTGGCGAAAACCGCGTCCAGATAAAACAGAATCCAACACTGCACGCCGAAATCGTCGCGATAAACCGCGCCTGTAAAAAACTGGGGACAAAATTCCTGGACGATTGCGATATTTATGTGACGCTGGAACCGTGTGCGATGTGTGCAACGGCAATATCGTTTGCGCGAATTCGTCATATTTTCTTTGCCGCCCCAGATACAAAAGGTGGCGGAATTACATCTAATGCCCGTGTATATGAAACGGACCGACACCTGTGGAAACCGGCCGTCACACAAATGCCCGAATACGCAGACGCGTCGGCACAAATGTTGCGTGATTTTTTTGCCGCGCGACGCGCCCAGAAAAAAAGCGACGAATAATCGTCGCCTTTTTTTTAATCAACCAGGTTTCGGCCCGTCATCTGGGTCGGCTGGGGAATATTTAACAAATGCAATATTGTTGGCGCAATATCCGCCAATCCGCCGTTTTGCACAGTGTGGGGCGTGTTTGACACAACAATCAGATTTACCGGATTTGTCGTATGCGACGTCAGTGGCGCGCCAGCATTATCGTCCCACATTTGTTCTGCGTTGCCGTGATCGGCCGTTATCAGAACCGTCCCATCCAGTTTCAATACCGCCGGCACAATACGCGCCAACTGGGCGTCCAATGTTTCCATTGCGCGAATTGCCGCCGGTTCGTTCCCGGTATGACCAACCATATCGCCATTGGCAAAATTCAAAATCACAACATCAAACGACGCCAGTTTTTCCAGCAATGCGTCTGTGATTTGAACCGCAGACATTTCTGGCATTAAATCAAATGTTGCAACATTTGGTGATGGAATCAGTTTCTTTTCTGAATTTGGAAAATCAACATTGCGTTCCGCGTCAAAGAAATACGTCACGTGATTATATTTTTCGGTTTCTGCGATACGCAACTGGCGCACATTATGCGCCGCCAGAACATCGCCCAACGTATTTTTAACCACAACGTCCGGCAACAGTGCAGGGCATACTTCGTCCAATCCTTCGCCATATTGTGAAAAACACAGCATGTGCGCACCAGTCTTTAACACCGCGCGAACAATTTGACGGGCGCGGTCACTGCGATAATTTCCGAACAAGAATCCGTCCTGTGGTTTAATCGGAACGTCGCCCTTTAATATTGTTGGTTTTATAAATTCATCACTTTCGCCGTGCGCATACGCCGATTCCAGTGCGGCGTCAACCGTTGGTGCTGTAAACGGACTGGTTGCGTTGGCAATCGCGTTTGCCGCCATTTCTGTGCGGTCCATATTCTGGTTGCGGTCCATCGCGTAATAACGTCCCGACAGCGTTCCCCAAAATGCCTGGCCCGTGACCAGATAGTCGGCCAAGCGGTCTTTTATCAGGCGAATATATTCCGCCGCCGATTTTGGTGGTGTGTCGCGTCCATCGGCAATAAAGTGAATACAAACGCGCAACCCAGAATTCAAAATACGCAACGCAATCGTCATCATATCATTTATATCAGAATGCACGCGCCCATCAGACATCAGCCCAGCCAAATGCACAATTCCACCATCACGCTGAACCGCAGTAATAAAATCACGCAGGGGGACGTTCTTGTCCCATTTTTCCAACTGGAACCGGCGCAAGAATTGATTTACCACACGTCCAGCCCCCATAGTAATATGTCCCACTTCGGAATTGCCCATTGTGCCAACCGGCAAACCGACCGCTGCACCACTGGCATTTAATACTGCGTGCGGATACTTGTTTAACAATTCATTAAAATAGGGCATTTTCGCCAGTTTCACCGCATTGTGTACCACCTGGTCCCGAATGCCGACACCGTCCATAATACATAAAACAATAGGTCTTTCCATAGGTTCTCCCACATCTATACCGCGAATATTATATCAGTTTTTTGATTGCAAAATAATAATAAAAATTGTATAAATTGTCCTAGGAACTATGTCTTAAACAGAAAGGGGGGCATTGCCCATGAGTGGAAGACCATTTACACCAACAGCCGTGGACGAACATATCGGACAACGTGTCCAGTTGCGTCGCGTAATGATGGGTTTATCACAGAAAGATTTGGCGAAAATCTGTGGCGTCACGTTTCAACAGATTCAAAAATACGAAACCGCTGGTAATCGTATTTCGGCGTCACGCCTGTATGAACTCAGCACGGCACTGGAAACCCCTGTGACATTTTTCTTTCAGGGACTGCCTGGGAATACCCCAATGGAAACGCGCGGTGGCAAAACAACAGGCCGCGTCGCCGAACAGAAAAACGATGACCCATTGGCAAAAAATGAATCACTGCAACTGATAAACCTGTATTGGAAATTGCCCGACGATGAACAACGTAAAATGGTTATGAAAATGTTGCGCACCCTGACCGGGATTGATTAAAAAATTCAATACTTATAAAAAACGCCCAAACGGGCGTTTTTATTTTAATTACGACCAGATGTTGTCGGTGCCGTCGTCACACATTTTTCATATTCACCCGGATCTGTCATTGTCCAGCACTGTTTATCAATATCCAGTTCGCTATTTTTGGTTCGGCCACGGCCATATTGCAAATCTACATTAGAATACGAATTTGTTGCGACACAGAATCCACTTGACGTGGCGTTCGCACTGAAAATCAGGCCCACATCACATTTGACACATGCACCTGTTGTCGGGCTGACCCCTGTGCGCAATCCAGATACGCATTCCACACACGTGCCACGATTTGTTTCAGACGCAAACGCCTTGCCGGTTTCTGCGCATCTGAATTGATAACAATTTTGATTGCTCTGTTGGACAAATGTATGCAGTTTTTCGTTATAATCGGTCCAACCATCGCACGACTGTTGCAGACGACATACGTTCGCATTTATTTCTATACAATCGCTGCCATTTGCGTTGGCCTGGTATCCATTTTTACACACCAATATATCCGCACTGTTTGACGCAGGATACACAGTTGCTGTTGATTCCATATTTTTCCAGCCACGACGTTCTGCGCGAACAACCATTTTACGCACAAACGCACCGTGTCCACTGGGCACCCAGCGATTGATTGCCAAAATCATATTGTGTTCTTGGGTTTTATGCACGCCACACGCGGCCTGTGTGGCACTGGCGTTCAATATTCCGACCACGCCCTTTGCATTTGTGCCAAACATCGGCAACGAACCCTTGATATTTGCCCCAGACGCAACGCGTTTTACCCCAGAATAATTTTCACGCTTTAACAATGATGCATCACACGAAACAGACGACGTGGCCGGCACGCTGCATCTGTCCCCAGTCCAGCCCGACTGGCACAACCACACACACGACGCAGTGCTGCCACTGGCGGCATCAGAATATTCCGTCCAGGCTTTGCCTTTGTTTTTATTATGTCCTTCTACCTGGGTTGGGCAAAACCGCGCACCGTGGTCATTTATTTCACGTGCAACCATCATCAGAATTGCAAACTCGTCATCATACTGACGCGATTTCATCGTCCAAGACGCACAACCGCTGTTGACGCTTTCACCAATGCACGCCTCGGTCCCGGCAATTTCGTTTGTGCCACAGGTCTGAACCGAACCTGCGCCCCAATTATCGGCAAACGCCACGGATATGGTGCAAAAATACGCAATTAAAAATATCGTCTTTATTTTCATTTATATCCACCGGTTATTTTGCCACATAGCAAACGCTGTTTTCGTCGTAATATCCCCCCAGACTTTCGCATTTGCTGCGATACCACGCCTTTGTAAATATACATTCGTCTTTGGTGCGGTCGTATGACGCCACTGGCGTTTCCTGGCCGGTATTATATGCCAGACACCGAATCATTGTTGTGTTTTCAACACAGCGTCCCATACTTGTTGTGTCGGCGGTTGAAACACCGTTGCCAAATACAGACGTATAGAACACAACTAAATCCTTGCCTGAATTATCGCCTGCGTCCAGCCAGTATCCGTCCAGTGCCTCGCACATATCACCCAACTGGGCATCTAATTGTTCAGAAATGTCTTCTATGGCCTTTTGCACCTGGACGCGTGTCTGAACCGGCAACATATCATACGTTGCATCTGGGTTTGTTGGGTCTTTGCAGTTCTGTAATGCAAAGTTTCTGATATTATCCGCCAGCGATGCATTTGATGACGAACTGACCGTTGAGGCATTGACCGAACCGATTGCTTTTTTACGGCAATTCCACGGGAATCCCTGGTCGCCAGATGTCGGCGTGCATAATGTTTGGACATAATTATCAATGGCACTGGCACAGCCCTCGGCAACGCGGACGGTATCAACAGTATCAACAAATGCCAACAACGCCTTTAACCCACAACTGCCAGAATCACTGGTCAGGCGGCCATTGCCATCAAATTGGCACGTTGAATTATTGCCGTATAATGCCGCGCACGCGGTGACCTTGTCCTGGCACATTGCCTTGGCGGCGTATGCACTGACCGCACCAGACGCCTTGGCTGTGGTTGTATCAAAATCTTTTAGCGCATTGGTTTGCGTATCATAGCATTCGGCCATTGTGCTGACACAGGACATCTTGACTTCTTCCAGTTTGGCAGATTGCGCCTGGGCAATTTCAATCAATGCACTGCGTTTAAATTCCTGCCATACGGTGTTTGATATATCACGGCACGAATCCAACGCCGTTGTCGCAAACATCTTGCGCGTTTCCAAGAAATTATTGAACTTTGTATTCTGGGTCAAAACATCAGCCGTGCCATTTGCCCCGTTCAACGTAATTAAATTTTCCAGTTCAAACAAGCGTGGGGAATAAATCGGTTCGCCCGTATTTGAATCAATATACGCGCCGGTATAATCCAAACAGCGTTTGTAATTTGCGCCACAGGCCGTATCTGCCGTTATCGCAGATTTAACCTTGGCAATACATTCATTTACGTCGGCCGTGTTATGCGCACGATATTCGTCCAGACGCGCATCACGCAAATATTTTTCCGCCGTCCGAACAGTTTGTTTAATTGTTTCACGCTGGGAATTTATCTTTTTTTCATACGCATTACAATCCTGGTTTATCATAATGTTGTATGCGCTCTTTGCCATATTCAAAACAGCGTTATTTTCACAAGAATCTTTTATCAATGCCAAACATTGTTTGTTCGCCTGGGTAAACAACGCCATTCCTTCCAGACTGGACAAATCAGTCCCGGTGTTGTTTGAGAATATAGACGACGCCCCAGAATCGCCCCAAATATCATCAACATCTGTTGAAAAATCTAAATCCAACACCCCCAGTGAATTTCCTGTCGTCAGTGTGCTGGCCTTTTTCTTGCCAGATAATAAATCGCCAATTTCAGACAACATCACCGCCGCGCCACTGGTGTCTTTTTTAATTGCCTGTTCGCCGGCCGTCGCGCTGTACATCGCGTTCACTTCGGCGGCTGTTTTATCAACCGCGTTCAAATTATTACTTTCAAATTGAACCAGCAGGGTCTTGGCCTCGTCCAGGGCAGCCTCGGTATCCTTGAATTCGGTGTATTTAGAACTGCAAAAGCAACGACGATACGTGTCATTTGCCTTGGCACAGAATTGATCCATACAGGTCGCATACGCCTCGCGGCAGGTGGCATATCCAGATCGGAAGAGCGTCGTG
>URSG01000009.1 GCA_900550565.1 uncultured Rickettsiales bacterium
CCTCGATCTTCTCCACGTCCTGCATGGTCGCGACGCCCGCAAAATGCCCCGAGGTCATCATCGGCGACACGAAAATTCTCGCGGACGCTCCGGCAGAGCTTAAATCCGCGGGCTTCGGCGATATGATCTCCAAATACGGGTCGTGGACCGACCCCGTCCCGACGGCCAGCACGCCGTCGACCCGGTCAAAATAACTCTCGATCTTCTCCACGTCCAGCATCAACGACGAGTCTGCGCCCCCAACGGTGACCGTGCCTAAATCCGCAGAATTTGCGGTAATGCTCAGCATTTTTTTTGCCGTGATACCTGTTGCAGTGACCGTGCCAATATGTTCGCCAATTTGTAATCCGCCGTCGGCCATGATCGTCCCCAGACCGAGGTCAATATTACTGTCTGTCGTGCCCTTTATGCCCAATAACGCATTATCTTTTACAATCAGACCGCCGACATTAACATTGCCAGCAGACTGGATAGTAAATGTTCCAGATGTTTGTTCTGCGTATAACTGGCCCTTGCCCCCCTGGCCGGCTTCGCCAATAATGGCATAGCCATAAACACTCAGACCATTTTCGCCCAGATTTAACACGTTGTCTGTTTCAGGAACGGCAACGCTGCCTGTGTTTTCACCGATTGCCAATCCGCCTGGATAATCCGCCGCAGGCGCACCAAACGGCACCAGACAGCATAAAAATGCTATGACTTTTTTCAATGTAATACGCATATTTTTCCCATTTCCTTGAATTTATAGTTTTATTATAAAAAAAATTCTGGTATAAGGGCAAGACAAATTATTAAAATACAGCAAAGGAGGAAAAAGATAATGTTTGAAATAAAGTCAGTTCACGCACGCCAGATTATGGACAGTCGCGGCAACCCAACCATTGAATGTGATGTTAAATTATCGGGTGGCGCATTTGGTCGCGCAGCGGTGCCGTCTGGCGCATCAACCGGCAGTTTTGAAGCCCTGGAACTGCGTGACGGTGGCAACGCATATATGGGCAAAGGCGTTATGACCGCGGTCAAAAACGTAAATGAAATTATCGCCCCGGCCATTATCGGTATGCCGGCCAATGACCAGACCGCACTGGACGAAAAGATGTTGGCCCTGGACGGCACTGCGAACAAAGAAAAACTGGGGGCAAATGCGATTTTGGCAGTGTCCCTGGCGGCGGCACGCGCGGCGGCGGAACAATCTGGGTTGCCACTGTATAAATACATCGCGAACGTCTATGGCAATGAAAATCCGTGCGTTCTGCCACGTCCGATGATGAACATTATCAACGGTGGCGCGCACGCAGACAACGGTCTGGACGCCCAGGAATTTATGATTATCCCAAATGGCGCAAAAAACGAAGCCGACGCAATTCGTATGGGGTCTGAAATATTCCACCACTTGAAAAAGATTCTGAAATCAGGTGGCAATTCCACCAACGTCGGCGACGAAGGCGGTTTTGCACCAAACTTTCACAGTTGCGCCCAGGCACTGGACACAATCATCGCGGCAATTCGCGACGCAGGATATATCCCCGGCGACCAGGTTTCAATCGGTCTGGACGTTGCGTCATCTGAATTCTATGCCAACGGCGTTTATAATTTTGAAGGCAAAAAATTATCATCTGACCAGATGATTGAATTCTATGAAAAACTGATTGCCCAGTATCCAATTATTTCTATTGAAGACGCCCTGGCCGAAGAAGACTGGGACGGGTGGCGCAAACTGACCGACGCAATCGGCAAAAAATGCCAGTTGGTTGGCGACGACCTGTTCGTGACAAATCCGGCGCGTCTGCATCGCGGAATTGACGCCGGCGTCGCAAACGCGATTCTTATCAAAGTGAACCAGATTGGCACACTGACCGAAACATTGCGCGCAATCAAAATGGCCCAGGACGCAAAATACGGCGTAATCATTTCGCACCGCAGTGGCGAAACCGAAGACACAACGATTGCTGACCTGGCCGTGGCGACAAACGCAGGTCAAATCAAAACTGGTTCTATGTCACGCACAGACCGTATGGCGAAATACAACCAGTTGCTGCGCATAGAAGAAGAACTGGACAAATCCGCAAAATATGGTATATAATTTTACCAGAGAACGAGATGAAACGGGGGACACAGACACAAATGTGTTGCCCCGTTTTGTCATAACACAGCGATACAATGATTACATTGCACACAATTTTTATCTGGGTTAAATACGTGATTGCGGCGGTGATACTCGTCGGAATTTTATTGGCCCCGGCCTGGGTCGCACGTCAAACGGCCAAGGGAAAACAGGATATGATTCTGGTTCGCCTGGCCAGTTGGATTTTATGCTGGACAGGAATCGGTTGGTTGTGGGCAATGTTTTGGGCAACCAAGAAATAAAAACACCCACATAATGTGGGTGATTTTTTTACTGTTTTTTTACACCGAACGCCATATTGAATTTTATATCGCCTTCGTCGTATTTTGCACCACCGACGGCCTCGGTCGCTTCTTTTTTATCCATACCGTAATATTCTACGTTAAACGTTGCGCCACTGTGTGCCGCGCCGTCGCCCGACGTTGCAAATTTATATGCCGCGTCACCCTGGAAATTATCAAAACTGATTTTATTATTCGTATTTACAGTGACGTCATACCAGTTGTCAAAAAACGCATTTAACTGGCCAGATTTATCAGATGTGCTGACCATCAATTCTGCGCGACCGTTCAAATCCTGGGACGTGGTGGCGTTTTCAACCGTCCCAACGGCACGTCCCTTGAACACAGCCGTCGTTTCAGCCCCAGTGAATACAATGTCGTCAGCTTTTATTTTCTTGTCATCATAGCCGGCATAGAACAACTGGGCCGATGTCGTTGTGCCGTCTGTTATTGTGTATTTGCCGAAATCAGAATACATCAATGGCGACAGTGCGTCCATACCCGACACGTATGTCAGCGTTTTATCGCCGTTTTTAAATATGTTCTTGTCACGGGCATACGTTGTCGTATCGTCCAGTTTAACACCGGTGATTTTGCCACTGGCATCATCAATTACAAATGTAAATTTTGCGTTGCTGCCATCATTGCGCTTGAAATTCAGTTTGTCTGCGGTCAGGTTCGCTTCGGTATTTGCATAGACCTGTTTTACCCGGCTGGAAAAATCAGATGCGCTTTTTAAATCATTGACGCATTTTGCAATATCTGTGGCGGTGGCACACGCGCCCATATCCTTGGAAAAAACAAACAGTGCCGGGCGCAACTTTTCGTTGTTTTCAGGCATCGCGCTTTTTGTTCCACTGGCAAATTCTGCGACACCAAATGCCGCATTGGCAATCTCCAGCAATTCCGATTCTTGGGTTGGGACATTGTCATATCCGTTCAGGGTCAATCTGTATTTAACAAAATCTGCACGTTGGGCATCGGTGCGCGACATAACCCGTGTGATGTTATTATTGCTGTCCACGGCGACATTTGGAAACGCCCCTATTTGGTCACGACCGTGATAATTAGACCGCAGATTTCCATTGCCACTGGGGCTGCCATCACCACCACAGGCCGCCAACGCCAGAATCGCCACCAAAGATACAGATTTTTTCATTATCGTCCCCTTTTCCTGTTATGCCAATTATAGATTATATAACACCACCTGTTCAACATATTTATTTTCCCGAAACATTTGCAATTTGCCACAATGTATGTAAAATATTTCTATTATGACACGCAGAAATATTATTAAATTTGGCCAGGTTTCAGAAAACCGCAAAGCGCGGTTCAGTTATTCTATTGTTGACACCATAGAGGCTGGCATTTCCCTGACCGGGGCCGAAATTAAATCTATTCGCTATGGTCTGGTGACGATTGTTGACGGATTTGTCCAGCGTCGCGGCGACAATTTATTCTTGGCCGGGGTTGAAATTCAGAAACTGCCCACGGCGGCGCGCATTGTGAATTTTGACGAACGCCGTCCGCGCCAGTTGTTGTTACACCGCGCGCAAATCAACCGTCTGATTGGCAAATTACAGGAACGCGGTGCGACGATTGTGCCATTGAAATTATATTTCAACAATCACGGTAAATTAAAGGTATTGTTGGGCATTGGATATGGAAAAAATCGCGCAGATAAACGCGAAACAATTAAACAGCGCGAGTGGGATAAAAATAAAGCACGAATCCTGAAAGGAAAATAAAAAAACGGGGCAATGCCCCGTTTTTTTATTCTGCAACAGTTTCTGTTACAACTTCTTCAACGGCTGGTTCCGCAACCGTTTCTGGTTCTGCGGTTTTTGAAAACGCGTCGTATTCTTCCTGGGTGATGCAACCGTCACCATTGACGTCCATCATTGGCAATTCTGCCTGCATTTTTGGGCATTCCACAGATGTTGTATCCATACAGCCATCAATAAAACGTGGTGTTGGTTTCTGGTAGTTGCCCAACATTTTTGCCACTACAAATCCCAATGCAAACACAATCAGAACGATAACCAATCCCTTGAAAAAGCGACCGGCACGGCAACCACATTTGTGACCGCACTGGCAATCTTTGCCACAGCCACAATCGTGTGTGACTTCCTGGGCGACGATAACTGGTTTAATTTCTGGTTTTGTTGCTTTCTTTGGTGCAACCTTTTTCGCGACTGCTTTCTTTGCTGGGGCCTTGGCCGCGACAGCCTTTTTCACAGTTGCCGGTTTTTTTGCCGCTGCGACTTTTTTCGCTGGGGCTTTTTTAACTGATTTTTGTGCCATTTTTCCATCCTTTGTTGTTGACATTGATATTCTAAGAAATATTAAAAAATATGTAAAGCAATTTTTTGATACTTGACTTTTTTTATATAAAAGCAAATCATTGACGTGTTGCAACCAATGACGATTGCAGCGATGTGGATTTAACCTGACTTGTCCCACAACAGCGGACTAAACAAGGAGTAAAAAATGCAAAAAACTGCAGAAGCGGTGTCGCTTGGGCACCCTGATAAAATTGCCGACTATATTTCCAGTTATATTTTGGACCGAATGATTGAACAAGATTCGCACGTAAAATACGCGACCGAGGTTATGATAAAAGATAACACTGTCGCACTGGGTGGCGAAATAACAGGCCACGTGTCTGTGGATAATCTGGGGGCGTATATCGTGGCCGCACTGGACGAAATCGGATACAATCGCGAATATGCCGCGCGATGGGGCGCGCGCACAATCAACCCAGACAAAATAAAAATCATCAATATGATTGGCGTGCAATCGCCCGACATCAATCGTGGGGTTGTCTGTGACGGCTGGGGCGACCAAGGCGTCTTTGTCGGATACGCGTGTCGTGGCGAGGGGAATATCAATCGCGAATTATATCTGGCGCGAAAATTAAATCGCGCACTGTATGAATTGGCGCGCGAATCAGACGCGTTGGGACTGGATATAAAAACACAAATCACAGTTGACGACAATGGCGAAATTGATACCGCGATTGTTGCAATTCCGATGTTGCGCGATATTGATTTGACCGATTTTGTTGTGCGCACGTTATCTGCGCGCCCCAGACACCTGATAATCAACGGCACAGGACGATATACATATCACGCGTCTGTTGCCGATTGCGGTATAACCGGGCGAAAATTGGCGTGCGATTTTTATTCAACTGCCTGTCCCATTGGTGGGGGCAGTCCCTGGACCAAAGACGCGTCCAAGGCAGACGTGACCCTGAACATATTTGCACGACGCGTCGCGATTGAAAACCTGGGCGACAACGATGAATGCTTTGTGTATCTGTCGTCTTGTATTGGGCGCGGTGATTTACCCAGCGCGTCAGTCAAAACAATAAAAGACGGCATTACAACAACACGCAACATCAGTATTGACGCGCGCCCCAGCGTATTGATTCCGATGTTGAAACTGGACACGCCGATATTTGCAAAAATGTGTCGCAACGGGCTGGTATAAAAAAACGGGGCATTGCCCCGTTTTTATTCGGCCAATGTTCCAACAGACATTGTGATACGACGAATACCACTGCTGATAGATTTTTCTTTGTTCACGCGCGCCTTTAATATTTCGCCCGTGTGATAAACGTGTGTGCCACCGCACAGTTCGCACGACACATCGCCAGCCGTAATAACCTTGACCGTGTCGCCGTATTTTTCGTTAAACAGCGCGGTTGCCCCACGGGCCTGGGCCGCGGCCAACGACATTTCTTCGTGGCTAACCGGCATATCCGCCGCAATCCATTTGTTCACCAAATCTTCAACAGCGCGCTTTTCATCGTCGGTCATTGCACGCCCAAATGAAAAGTCAAAACGCACAGAATCCGGCGAAACCTTGGACCCACGCTGATGAACGTCTTGGTTCAAGACGTGTTGCAATGCCGCCTGCAACAGGTGCGTTGCCGTATGCGCACGCGCGGTCTGGGTGCGCACCGCCGAATTGATAACGGTTTTAACCACGTCGCCAACTGACAAATCCGCCGCCAGCGTTCCTTTGTGAATAACGACGTTGTCGGCACGTGCAGCCTCGGTCACGGTCATAACAGTTGTGCCATCGCGCACGATTTCACCACTGTCGCCAACCTGACCACCCTGGGTGCCATAGAAATTTGTTTTATCCAGTGCCACTTCTACTGCGTCGCCGGCGTTCGCCGATTTTACGAATTCGCCATTACGCAAAATGCCCAGCACTGTTGATTCCATTTCTGGATTTGGTGCATATTTCGCACTGTCATCAGTCGCAGGTAAATTCTGGGATTCCCACAGGGTACGCGTTCCCTTGGTATCTGCACGACTGCGTTCTTTTTGTTCGGTCATCGCGCGTTCAAATCCGGCGACATCAACATCAATATTTCTGTCGCGCAGAATCATTTGCGTCAAATCCAATGGAAAACCGTATGTGTCAAACAGTTTGAACGCAACGTCGCCCGGCAACACATTGGCATTTAATTTTGGCAATTCGTTTTCCAGCAATTTCATACCATTTTGCAACATATCTGCGAACGCATTTTCTTCGTTGCGGATAATTTCAACAACGCGCGCCTGTTCCCGTGCCAGTTCGGGGTACGCGCCACCCATTTCACGCACCAGCGCCGGATACAGTTCTGACAACAACGCGCCCCGATGCCCCAGCAACTGGCCGTGACGCATCGCACGACGCAGAATACGACGAATTACATAACCACGGTCAGTATTAGACGGGATTACGCCATCGGCGACCGCGAATCCAACCGCACGCAGGTGGTCGGTAATAACCTTGAAACTGGAAACATTTTCCGGGGTTTCTGCGACGTGGGTCACGTCACTGACTGCGCGTTTCAGATTTACAAACAAATCCGTATCATAGTTATCTGTTTTGCCCTGCATCATTGCCGCCCAGCGTTCCAATCCACCACCTGTATCAACATTTTGTTTCGGCAGTGGTGTCAGATTGCCGTTTGCATCGCGGTCAAATTGCATAAACACGTCGTTCCAGATTTCAACCCAGCGGTCATCTTCGTTTGCAATATCATCGCCAAAATCGTAAAAGATTTCTGTACACGGTCCACACGGCCCAGTGTCCCCCGCAGACCACCAGTTGTCGTGGTCGCCCAGACGAATTGCCTCTTTGCCGGCGATTTTGCGCCACAGTTCGGTCGCTTCTTCGTCAGATGTGTGCGTGGTCACGCGCAACTTTGCCGGGTCCAGTTTCAGCACATTGGTCAATAAATCCCACGACATTTCAATCGCGCCAGCCTTGAAATAATCGCCAAACGACCAATTCCCCACCATTTCAAAGAACGTATGATGACGGCCGTCAAATCCAACCTCGTCCAAATCATTGTGTTTGCCACCGGCACGAATACATTTCTGGACATCGGCCACACGTGGCGCAAACGCAGGTTCACTGCCCTGTAAAATTCCCTTCCACGGGACCATACCGGCAACCGTGAACAGCAACGTCGGATCGTTCGGAATCAGCGACGCAGACGGCACAATCTTATGCCCGTGTGATTCAAAATAATCTAAAAAAGTTTTACGAATATCATTGTATTTCATTGTATTTGTCCTGTTTTAATTTCGGTGCAATTTTATAAACATTATCGCAACCTTGCAATACATATTATTTGAAAAAGTGTGAAAAAATTAAATATCTTGCCCCGTGGGGGCCGCCAACGCCGCACGCAACGCCGCGTCAAAACGCGCAGTGGCACGGGCATAGTGTTCATCTTGGGCGCGTGCAGGCACCGCACTGCGGCCACACTTTGTATTTGCCGTATCCAGCATAATTGATATATGCCCCACCCTGTCCATATAAATTGGCACTGCATCAGGATTTACCGCGCGCGCAAACGTGTTCAGCAACGTCCACAATATCGCATCATACGGTGGCCAATATTCTAAATCCTGGTCCAGGGCGCAAATCTTGTCCGAAATTGTCCCCAAAACATTGCACAGGCCCGTGATTGTATCAATACGAACCAGACTGCCGAAAAATCCGATATGCGGCCGCGTCAATGTCACATTTTCATCGTCAATATTGTAATCTGTTGGACAGCGCATTACACGCAACATATCCGAAACCCGATGACGAATTGTCACCATATTCTGGATAACGGCGAAATTATCACGTGAAACATTTGGCACCGCCATATCCAACAACAAATCACTGTCGCGAATAAAGACAATCCACCGTGCGTGACGTGCCACCGTGTGCGCCGCCGTCACAACCGCACCGATTGCGCCAAACATATCAGGCCCCGTTGCACCATTTATGATATGCACGCCCCCACGATAGCCCATTTTACGAATATCCGCCCGTTCCAACGTAATTGCCGGATTGCTGTTATATATAATCAGTGTAAATTTTGCCCCCAGGTGTGCCAACGCCCCGACCGAGATACGCAACAACTCGCAATCCAGGGCAACTAACGCGATAACAAAATTTTCCTTTCGTTTGAACATATTGTAAATAGTAATTCAATGTTTCTGGAATTGCAATGTTATTTATGATATAATAATACATAATCAGGAAAGAAATATGAAACCAACGATGTTATTTGCGATTGTTATGCTGACGGCGATTGTGCTGATTACGTCGTTTGGATTACAGTTGTCATCAACTACGCCACTGGTTGTGCCGGAAAATATGGCCGGGTCTGTTTTATACGTATGCCCAATGGCCAGTCCTACGTGGGATTCGGTTGCGACATCAATCGGGCCGTTTATTCGCCCGATAACCGTCGGTTTCTTTTTCGCAGCAATGTTATTAATGTTCAGTTGGGGCTGGGCATTGTACCAGAATTTATTAAAAGACAAGTTTGAACGTAAAAGTTTTACAAACCCGTGGGCATTTACAAAGATGTGGTTTTGGGCGGGCGTAGTTTTCTTGCTGGCGGTGGCCACCCCGAATCATTTTCGCAGTGTTCATATAACTGGCGCGCCGGACCAATATGTTCTGTGCGACAATGACACGCCGGGCGCACGCGCAGTTCGCGCCAGTGCCGTTCATAATTAAAGTTCCCGGGAAACCGGGCTTTTTATTTTTTGTCAACATTTATAAAAATTTCAAAAAATTAAATATGCCCTTGACTTAAAGGCCCGAATTCTCTACGATTCGGACAAGCAGGACAGGCAATGTCCTTGGGATATGGGGATTACAGATTATAATTCGGGCCAACGTGGCGTAATCTGTGGGTCCTGATTCCAGCGACATTGCCTTGGCACTGCTGGACACCTCTTATTTAAATAAGATTACGAAAGGAGAAACACATGAACAAAATGCAATTGATTGAAGCAATCGCAAACGATGTTGAAGTCACAAAGGCAACTGCTGCTGCATGCTTGGACTCGTTTATCAACACTGTGACAAAAGTTCTGAAAAAGAAAGGCGAAGTTCGCTTGGTTGGTTTCGGCACATTTGCAACTGCAAAACGCAAAGCAACAACAGGCCGCAATCCTCAGACAGGTGCTGCTATTAAAATCCCAGCATCTACACAGCCAAAATTCAAACCGGGCAAAGCATTGAAAGATGCCTTGAACTAAATCGTTTGATTTTGTTAAAAAAACATCGTCCGATTGGGCGATGTTTTTTATTGTATGCAAAATGCGATTGACACGGTTGTTAAATAATCAGTATCATACACATATAAAATAAATGCCAATGGGGGACGGCACAGTTATGAAGCATATTACAAAAATTTTATTTGGATTTGTGTGTGGTGTTTTTTTGTGTGTTGCGCCCGTCGTTGCAAATGACCAAGATAATTGCCAGAACTGCAAAGATTTATTTAATGACATAGGCAAAAACCCGGACTTGTGCGATCTGGGGTCAACATCAAAAGACCAATGCGCAACCATTACAGACACGCTGCGCACTATCTGTTTGGACAGTGTTGAAGACTGGTGCGCCGCATACAGGAAAGACGATACAATAAATGCGGACGATTTCTGCCAGGACACCACATATTGCACGGGCGGCGGTGGCGGCACAGGCGGTGGTGGCACGGGTGGCGGTGGCACAGGCGGTGGTGGCACCGGTGGCCAATGCATTGATTCAAACTGTAATATTGGACAAGAAATTTATGATTATGGCGATACGATTAGAGTGGACACAACATCTTGTGATGCCAGCACGAACTGGCGTTGTGACACAAAAAGTGAATCCTGTGAGGTTGTAACCGGCAACCCCGAACTTCTTTGTGCGACAGGGGGATCTTGCGAAAAAAACGGCTGTAAATACTCGGCCGACCTTAGTGGCGCCGTGTGTGATGGCCAAGGGGGTATGGATACCCCATATTGTTCTTGCCCAGATATAAATGAACCTAAAAAAATGCTGTGTCTCAGATTGGTCTGCAATGCGAATCCCGGGCCTGATTCTAATAACGAGAGTATAACCTGTGGTGAAAATCTTTTTTGCGACCTAAAAAACAGCTCGTCTGGGATATGCCGGTATAAAAAGCAATGTTCAGACTGTCCAAAGGTTATATCTGATTGGGCCGATTCTGGGACCACCGGCTATCAGGTCAAAAAAACAAATACATGCAATTATTCAACCGGCGAATGCAACATAGAAACCCAGGAATACCGCTGTGCCAAAGGGTATTACGGCAAACCTGGCACATCCGCCACAGGCTGTGTTAAATGTCCTGATAACGCAACCTGTATCACCGGTGCAACGACATTTAAATGCAATCCCGGCTATTACCGCGAAACGTGGCAGGCAACAAATTGCGCGACCTGTCCTGTGCCGTCAACGCTGTCTGGGAACAATTATAATTATTCCGATGTGACCGGCACCGTCATCGGTGTGACGTCGTGCGCGCTGGCCGTGGGCAGCACAGTTGAAGACGATATTGGATTTTATGAAATCGTAAATACCCAGTGCCAATACCAGCAAGGCAAGTAATAATGTTTTTACTTGCATTTGTCACGGAAAATACTACAATATTATCCCGTAAGGAGAGAATTTTGTTCGGGACGCAAATCCCAACAGTTTATCCTGTGCGTAATCTGGTCAGATTGATTTCGCACACAAAGCCTGCCCTGCCACAGATTCACTACAAATAAAGAATTTTCTTTATTGGCAATGGATTGTGTGGCGGTGCAATAAATGTATAACCATAACAAAAGGATTATTTATATGGTAAAAGTTAGAGAGAAAAAAGCCCCTGTGGCACCAGCCCAGGACGCAGCGCAGCCCACGAAAACAACACGTGGCGCACGCAAAGACCCGGCACCGAAAAAGCCGGCAAAAATATCTGGTGTGAACAAACACGAAAACGATAAAAACGACGATAAAATCTATTTTATGGCGTTGGGTGGTTTGGAACACATCGGCCAGAATATGTATGTCTATAAATACAAAGGTAAATACCTGATTGTTGATTGCGGTATGGGATTCTTGGAAGAAGAAATCGGTGCCGGCGACGTGCAATACTGTGATACAACCTGGCTGGAAAAACGCAAGAAAGACGTTGTCGGATTCGTTATCACACACGGCCACGAAGACCATATTGGCGCACTGAAATTCATTTGGCCGAAATTCAGAAAGCCGATTTACTGCACGCGTTTCCCGGCGGAAATCTTGCGTGCGACGTTCCGTGGCATTGAACTGGATTTCAACCCAGAAAAAGATATTGTCGTATTTGACCATCACGGCGCAACACTGAATTTGGACCCGTTCACGGTTGAAACGTTCCACGTGTCACACTCGGTTCCCGAAGCGCAAATGTTGATTATCAAAACCCCGGCAGGAAAAATCTTGCACACGGGCGACTGGACATTCAACGACGACAACCCGATTGAAGAACCAACCGATTTTGCACGTCTGCGTGAAATTGGGTCTGACCCGAAATTGTTGGCGTGTATGTCCGATTCAACGTCTGCATCGCGCCAGGAAAAACAGACAACCGAAACCCAAGTTCGCGATACATTTACTGAGCTGATGAAAAAGGCCCCAGGCCGTGTCATCGTGACAGGATATTCACGTTCTATTGCGCGTATGAAAATGTTTGCCGAGGCCGCACACGCCGCCGGACGCGTCGCTGCAATCAAAGAACGCAGTAATCCAAATCCGGTGCCATACGTTGGACTGCCTGAATTCCGCGAAATGGGTATGGAATTCGGCTATCTGAACAAAGACGACGTGTATCTGCACAGCGAAATCAAAGATTTGCCAGCCGAAAAACAGGCGATATTCTTGACCGGGTCCCAGGGCGAACAATACGCAATGTTGACACGTCTGTGCCGTGGCCACGTAAAGGAAATGAAACTGATGCCAACAGATACCGTGTTGTTCAGTTCTATTATTATTCCGGGCCGCGAACAAGATGTTTCGTATCTGTATAACAAATTGGCGCGTATGGGTATCAAGACGCACACGATATTTGATACCGACCACCTGCACGCGTCTGGCCACGCAGGACGTCCGGAATTTGAACGTTTCTATGATATGGTTCACCCCCAGGTTTCGGTGCCAATGCACGGCGATTATATCAATGAAATGCTGAACGGCAAAATGGCGATGGAACGCGGTGGTGCAAAGTATATGATGGTTGTGCATAACGGCGAAATGATTGCATTGGCCGACGGCGCAGAACCATATGTTTGCGAAACGATTGAAACAGGCTTTGTCGTTATGGAAGGCGAAACGGAACGCAGTGCCGACGACCAGGTATATAAAAACCGTCGTAAAATTGCGACAAACGGCGCAGTGTTTGTGACGTTGCCGGTGGACAAACGCGGTTTCCTGAAAGGCGTGCCAGAGGTTTCCAGTGCCGGTATCTTTGAAACCGACGATACTGGATTTATGAAACGCCAGATTCAGATTGAAATCACCAAGGCGATTGACGCCCTGACCAAGACCGAACGCAAAGACCGCGACAATTTGACTCGCGCGGTCCAGGTTGCATCAAACAAGGTCGTGCGTGCGTCACTGGGCGCGGACAAAAAACCGCAATACAGTGTGCACTTTGTGCTGAAATAAAAAACGGGGTCAACCCCCGTTTTTTTTATTGGCACTTGTCCTAAACCCCGACCTGCGCCGGGGTGACGTTATAACAATATTGCACGCGCTGTGCGCGACACCACAGACCTGGATTCCGGGGTCAAGCCCCGGAATGACACCTACAAAAACGTCCGCAACAAACACATAAACAATGTTCATAAAATGAAAACCGGGAACAATGTCCGTAAAATAAAAAACACACCACCGCCCGTTGTCATTCCGGGGCTTGACCCCGGAATCCAGGTTATGATGCAAATAAAAATGTCCCTGTGGGACAATGGCGACCACCCTGCGCCGGGGTGACGACGAAAAAATACCGACATCCACCCCGTTTTTATTAGAGTGCGCCGATGGCGCACAATATCTATTATCTATGCTCTATTATCTATGCTCTATTTATCCGCCAATGGGTGGGCGTGGTTATAAATATTGGTGATTTCGGCCATATTTACCTTGGTATATAATTGCGTTGTGGATAATGACGCGTGCCCCAATAATTCTTGCAGACTGCGCAAATCTGCGCCACCGGCCAACAACGCCGTCGCAAATGTATGGCGCAACGCGTGCGGCGTCACATAGTCTGGCAACTGTAAATATTTGCGGACGTGTTCAATAACCTTTTCTGCCATACGTGACGACATCGGCAGGCCACGCACACTGCGGAACAATGGGTCATCGGGCGAATTGCCAAATGGACGCACCGCGACATATTTATCAATCGCGTCCCAGACCGCCGGCAGAACGGGAACAATGCGTTCCTTGGCCCCCTTGCCCATTATACGTAAAACGTCTGGGTGCGTGCGCACATCGTTATTGGTCAGGGATAACGCCTCGGATATACGCAGGCCACAGCCGAATATCAACACCACCAACGCCCAATCACGCGCCGCAATCCAGGGTTCAGTGCTGTCAATACTGCGAATTGCGTCGTGCATATTTTCAACATCGGTGACTTCTATGGCCTTGGATAATTTACGCGGAACCTTGGGCGAAGAAATCAATCCAATCGCATTGTTTTTTATCCCGTGTTTTTTTGCCAGGTATTTATAAAACCCACGCAGCGACGACAACGCACGTGCCGTGGACTTGTGCGCCAGGTTGCGACGCGCCCTGTCCGCCAGCCACGCGCGAAAGCACAATGTGTCGGCACGTGCCATATCAGAAATGTCCGCCACGCCACCGGCATAGTTGTCCCAGAATTTTATAAAATCGTAAATGTCCGTTTCGTATGCCGTGGCCGTATGCGACGAATAGTTTTTCGTATTCGTTAAATATTCTATAAATTCAGCAACGATTTCGTTCATATTTGATTTGTGTCCGCAAATGCGGACACGTTTTTACATTTATCTGATTTCAAATGTTGCGAATACAGTGACCGAAACCTCGGTATCCTTGGCAACCAGGCCGCCACCAACGTATGCGCCGGCGTCCGCCGATTCTTTGACACTGGCACGCATAAAATTAGACGCCAATGGCTGATACGATGAACGCGTATTTACGTCGTATGACACCGCCAACATTTTACCCGTGTGACGACCGTCCCCGGCGGTCAGTGCATCTGCACGTGTGCGCGCATTTTCCACCGCCGTCCCCAGGCATTTTTCCATAATCGGTTTCATTGTTTCATTGCTGGTGAACATACGCAGATTTTCAGAATACACATTTGGCTGGCCGGCAAAATGGGTCAGTATTTTTTCAATCGTATCAATGCTGGCGGCCGAAACCTCTATTGCAATAGATGTTTCAATTCCCAACGTTTCTGATTTTTGCAATTCGCGATTCCATTCAGATTTTTCATACGAATTAAAATCCGTAGTCTGCATTTGGACATCTTGCTTTTTCAGGTATTCTGTGATTTCTGTGGCCTTGGCCGTGGCCTGTTTCATTGATACGGCGGCCGACGTATCCAGTGTCGTCACGCGCAATGTGATTGCCGTTCTGTCCTTGGGCGCAGTGGTCAGGCATTCCCCAGATACGGATACAGTCCGAACTTCGCGTGGGCGTTCCAGCCAGCCGAACACCAACGCCAACACGGCCCCGGCACCAATTACACTGCCCACCCAGATAAATGATTTTTTCATATTTGCCCCCCTGGTTTTATATTTTAATCAAAATAGTTCAACTTCATCGCCGCCTTGACGCGTTTGACGGTTTCAGCCGCCGCCGCGCGCGCGTCCAGCGTTCCACGACGCAAGATTTCCATTACCGACGCAGGGTCGCGTGCCAATGCCTCGCGACGTTCACGAATTGGGCGCAATGTTTCCTGCATTACATTGTTCAAGAATTTTTTAACCTTGACATCGCCCAGGCCACCACGTTCATAATGCGCCGCCAATTCATCATAGTTCGCGTATTCTGGCAAAAATGCCGCGAAATGTTCTGGGCGCGCAAACACCGACAGATATATAAACACCGGGTTGTCAGTTGTGTTTCCTGGGTCTTCTATGCGGATATGATTTGGGTCGGTGAACATTGTTTTAACCTTGGCCGCGATTTCGTCCGCAGAATCTTTCAGGTAAATGCCGTTGTTCAAAGACTTGCTCATCTTTGCATTGCCGTCTGTCCCCGGCAGGCGCGCCGCCGATTTAGATTGGGGAACAACCGCGCGTGGCATCGTCAATGTTTCGCCATAAATACTGTTGAATTTATGCACGATTTCCGCCGCCTGTTCCAGCATAGGCAACTGGTCTTCGCCAACGGGAACGATATTCGCGCCAAACGCCGTAATGTCAGACGCCTGGGATATTGGGTATGTAAAGAATCCAACCGGCACGCCACCGTTAAACTTTTCCTTTTGTGCGATTTCGGTTTTCACCGTCGGATTACGTTGCAGACGCGCAACCGTCACCAGATTCATATAATAAAACGTCAATTCGGTCAGTTCTGATACCTCGGACTGGATAAACATAGTTGTTTTTGTCGGGTCATAGCCAGCCGCCAACATATCCAGCGTTATTTCCATAACGTTTTCACGCACCTTGGCCGGATTATCAAAATTATCTGTTAAACCCTGGGCGTCGGCAATCATCGCGTACATTTTCGCATAGCCGCCGGCGTTTTGCATCGCAACATTTGGTATCAATGCACCAACCATATGCCCGATGTGCAGTGGGCCTGTTGGACGGATTCCTGTTAAAATAATATCTTTGAACATAGTAATACTCTCTGCATTTTTATTTCGTATCAGATGATACGATATTTATATCTAAAAATCAAAGCAAAAAACGCGCCAATTCGGCGCGTTTTTCGTAATTATCACGTTTTCTATTATCATTAACGAGAATAGAATTCAACGACCAATTCTGGGAACATCTGAACCGGATATGGAACGTCCTGGAACGCCGGAATCCGTGCAAATGTTGCAGTGAAATTCGCGCTGTCAACGTTGATATAGTCTGGCCAGTTGCGTTCCGCAGATTCCAGTGCCAAAACAACCAACGGCATCTGTTTCGCTTTTTCGCTGACAGTGATGACGTCGCCTGGTTTTACCTGGTACGATGCGATTTTAACGCGTTTGCCATTGACATAGATGTGACCGTGGCTAATCAACTGGCGTGACGAGAAAACCGTCGGTGCCAATTTTGCACGATATACAACTGCGTCCAAACGACGTTCCAGCAAACCAATCAAGTTATCTGGGGTGTCGCCCTTCATATTGTCAGCTTCCAGGTAATATGCACGGAACTTTTTTTCACCAACGTTGCCATAATAACCCTTTAATGTCTGTTTTGCGCGCATCTGTTTTGCGTAATCAGACGAGTTGCCACCGCGTGATGTTGGCCCATGCTGGCCCGGTTTATATTTACGTTTGTTAAATGGAGATTTTGCCTGACCCCACAGGTTCACGCCCAAACTGCGGGCGATTTTCAATTTACGAGTGTTGCGTTTCGCGCCTGCTCTTGCCATAATTTTATCCTTTGTTTTTGGTTTTTAGGTGCCAGGTTTGTCACAGATTCCTTATCGCGTGCGGGACCAAAAAATCACCGTCGCCGTAATCAGTTCTGATTACCCAGCGCGCCCAGTTTATAGTGTTTTTGTCAGAAAATCAAGTATTTTCTGAACATCCGGGCATTTTATACAGATTTCCGCATTAAAATTTTACCGATGGGGCATTACGCTGGGTGGCATCGTCAATTTCAAACAGTTTTTCGTGCGTTATGCCAAACATACGCGCGACAACGTTTGACGGGAACTGGTCAATTTGGGTGTTCAATGCCATAACAACACTGTTATAGAATTGACGCGTGGCCTGGATTTTAGTTTCTGTATCCGTAATTTCGCGCTGTAATTCCAAAAAGTTTTCGTTCGCGCGCAATGTCGGATAACTTTCTGACAATGCAAAAATGCTTTTCAGTGTCGCCGACAGTTGATTTTCAGCCGCCGCACGCCCGTCACCAGTGGCGTTCATTGCGTTGCTGCGCGCGGCGATAACCGCGTCCAGTGTTTCGCGTTCGTGCTTTGCCGCGCCACGCACAGATTCCACCAAATTCGGAATTAAATCATAGCGACGTTTCAGTTGCGTATCAATCGTCGCAAATGCTTCGCGGGCCTGGTTCTTGCGCGCGACCAATCCGTTATAAACGGCGACGACGTATAAAATTAAAAGTGCTGCGACTGCGATGGCTGTCCACATAATTAAATCCTTTGGTTAGTTGTTTTGAATATATTGTAGTGCAAATGATAAAAAATACAAGAAAATAAGAATAACTGTCGCCCCACCCTGGTCAATCAACAGTTGCCGTTTTACGCGCAAAAAAAAACGGGGCAATGCCCCGTTTCTTATGATTTTTTCCAAAACGCAAATCCACGTCTGGTAGATTTTTCTTCGCGCTGTTTTCTGTCTTCTGTGGCGCGGCGATGTTCGGCACGACGTTCGTGAAAACGACGCGCAGATTCTTCGTCACGCTGGACCAATTTTAATTCTGTGACCGACAATTTGCCATTACGAACTTCTTCGTCAAATTCAACAATGTCGTTTTCATTTAAAAATCTGATACCTGCTGCCTTTAATGCGGTTGAATGAACAAAAACATCATCTGTGTTACCATCGGCGTTTGGTGTATCTGGTGTAATGAAACCAAAACATTTTTTACCGTTATACCATTTTACTTTACCTTGACGCATAACCTATCCTTTCTTATGCTTGTTATGGTTCTGTGCAACCCCAAGAACCTGTGATAATTGTGTATGAAATAGCACCGTAATGCAAGAAAATAACTTTCCTATGGATTTATGTAAAAATATGATATAATGCGCCCCGGAAAAAAATCAAACGTGGGACGCGCCCACGTTTTTTATTATGCGGTTGGCTTTTTGTAATAACGCTGAACCTCGGTCATAACAAAGTTAAATAAACGTCCCGACAGACTGTCCAGTGGCACAGACCACCCACGATGCCCATACGGCATCGCCGCGACCAAGATGAAATTCGTCATAAAACGGAAAATTTCTATCTCTTGCGTCTGGGTCAATGGGGCCGGCGAATCAGTGATGTGAAAAACCTCGTTCTCTATCGCGTCGTCCAGTTTTCCCATAATTAAATCTACAACACGCTGGGGATAATACATCGTGCATTTTTTCGGGAACCCTTCAAACAACGACACATTGTTGCCTTGGCCATACAAAATGTTCCAGCCGACACGGTCAAATAATTCTTCCAGACAGTCGCATATCAACAGATTATATTCTTTTGCGCCCCGTTCCATAAAATCAGACAGGCGGCGTTCAATGCTCTTGCTTTGCGCGTTTGCCTTTTTACGTGACTTTTCATAATGCCCGTGTGTTTTGCGTTCGTATTCAAAGAACGTACGCACCTGGCATATAATTTCCATTGGCACAACCAGACCGTCTTTGCCAATATCAATTATCAATTTCGCGTCACGATAATTACGCGGATTTTCCATATCATAGAAACCGTCTTTGACCGACAAAATGCGTTCAGGCATCATATGACGGACGCGTTCTATGAACGTGCGCGCCTGGGGTATCAGGTCAAACAAACACTTTACACGCCAAACATCTTGCAGGCGCATACGTGGTGGCTGAATTTTATCCAGCGCACGCACCAAATCAACCGCAATCTGTTCGTGGCCCGACCCAATAATAGACAGAACTGTTTCTGATGGGGTGGAAATATATTTTTCTGACAGTTTTTTGCGAATCTTGTCCGCAATCGCCGTCGCAGACGCCGGACGTTCGTGCGCAGAGATAACATTGTAAACGGTTTCGGCCACTTCGTCCACGTATGACGTATAGTATTTTCCAACAACCTTTTCCAGCGCACGATTTATGTTTTTCTGGGCGCCGACAATAACAGTCACGATTGACGATACCGACAAATCAATATTGTGGCCGGCAACAGCCGTAAAAAACTGGTTACGCATTGGATCTGCGTCCAGACGGTGCTGCACAATGTATGGCGACAACGGGTTTATATCAGCAATGCGCAATGGTTCATCAATCGCACTGTCTGTTTCATAGTCGTATCGTGCCACAGGTGCCTTGGGCGCGCCAAAGCATTTGCCCAAGAAATAAAACATTTCACGATACCAGACCATACCGTCTGAATACAAGGCGGTTAAATACTGGGCCGTCTGGTCATCTATGCGTCCAGACGCGCGAGCATCTTCTATTATCGCCAGGTTTTTCCGTTCATTGTCCGCAACCATATCTTTGATATGGTCTTCGGTGTGCGGCTGTATCATAATCCCCCCCCATCACTTCATTATCGGAAACAGAATCACATCACGCAGTGTTGGCTGGTCAAATATAATGCTGGCCAATCTGTCAACGCCAACGCCAACGCCGGAAATCGGTGGAAAGCCGTGTTCCATTGCGCGCACATAATCATTGTCTGGATTAAATGCTTCTTCGTCACCGCCGGCAATATTTTTCGCCTGTTGTTCAAATGCCGCCAACTGTTGAATTGGGTTCACCAATTCAGAATACCCCTTGCACAGTTCTGCGCCACATACCAACAACTGGAACATATCCAGACAACGGTCGTCTGCGTCGCTGTGACGCGCCAATGGCACCATATATGTCGGATAGTTATACAGGAACGTTGGTTGAACAATGCTGTCGCGAATCTTGCGCTTATAGACATAATCCACCAATGTCGGCACGGATTTCAAATCGTCCAGTTCGCCTGCGGGGAACATACCCTTTTTAACCAGACTGTCCCGTAATGCGTCAACGTCGTCAAAATCCAAAATATTGCACCCAAACAGTTCGTTCATTTTCGCGGTGTAATCAATCATTTCATATTTACTGAAATCTAAATCTGTTCCTTGGTATGAAATCTGTAATGTGCCACGGCAACGCTGAATCAAGTTCTGAATCAATTCCCATGTGAATTTCAAATTACGTTTCCAGTCCCAATATGCCGCATACCATTCCACCATTGTAAATTCTTGCAGGTGCATAGCGTCCATACCTTCGTTTCGGAAATCCTTGGCCACTTCGTACACGCGGTCAAATCCGGCACAGTTTGCCAATTTCAAGAACAATTCCGGCGAAATGCGCAACTGGAAATCAGCATCCAGCGCGTTGTGATGTGTCAAGAACGGACGTGCCGCCGCCCCAGATGCAACATTTTGCATAACCGGCGTTTCAATTTCCAAAAATCCGTTGCTGTTCATAAATTCACGCCAATATTGCGTCATCTTGAAACGGCCCAACAATGTTTTACGGGTTTCTGGGTTTGAAATAATATCCAAATAACGCTGGCGATAACGGGTTTCTGTATCGGTCAGACCGTGGAATTTTTCCGGCAATGGACGCAGTGCCTTGGACAAAATGGTGTATTTTGCAACGCGCACCGTCAATTCGCCTGCGGTCGTGTGATACAATTCGCCGTCAATCCCGATAAAATCGCCCAGGTCAACGTTCGCCTTCATAAACTTGTACTGTTCTTCGCCCAATTCTTCGCGGGACATAGAAAACTGGATTTCGCCAGCAACGTCATAAATGCGGCCAAACATCAATTTGCCCAGCCAACGCAACGCCGTCACGCGACCAGCCAATTTTACAGGCGTGCCGTCTGGCAATTCGCGTGCGTCTGAAATTGTGTGTGTGCGATCAAATTTATCCTTCCATACGACACCGTCACGTGCACGGATATTTTCCGCTTTTTGCAAGCGCGCCTGTAATTCGTTAGATGAAATCGTTGTGTTTTCTGACATTTTATTTTTTCCCTTTGATGCACTGTTATAAAAAACGGACGCAGAAAAGTGCGTCCGTCGTTAAAACTGATGGTCGCACGCCCGATTACAAAATTTTTTTCAAGTTCATCGTTTTCATTTTGTGTTTGACCTGTGTTATGCCCAGATTTTACCAAGCCAGCAGATTATTACGGAAATTTTTGCAAATGTAAAGCATAATTTATTTCGCAGCCCCCCAAAAACAATTATGCAAGAAATAAATTATTAAAAATAATAATTATTTTTCTTGTATTAAATCCCATAAAATGATAACTTCATCGCAACAATGAATATTGTGAATTCATACCAGGCGCACACGTCTGGGTGAATCTGCAATAATCTTAGTTATATTACACACAGGGGGGATTTTTACTATGAACGCAAAACAGAAAAAAATGATACGCACGTGTGGCATTGTCGCTGCGGTGATTGTCGCATTGTTCTTGGTTGTAAAATATGTGATTGCACACAAACCGTATTCATACGCAGGAACCCTGGAAACGACCAAGGTTATCATTTCGGCACGCGTTTCATCAGACATTTCTGAATTCAATGTCGCCGAAGGGGACACGGTGTCCAGTGGTCAAACATTGCTGACAATGACGTGTGACGCATATAAAATATTGGCGCAACAAATTGATAACGATTACGCGCGTGCGGACGCCCTGGTGGCCAAGGGACACATGTCCCAGGCTGAATACGACGTCGTTGCCCGGAACAAGCGCGACAACGACCTGAAATTATCGTGGTGCAACGTCACGTCCCCTATTGACGGTATGGTTATCACCAAATTCCGCGAGGTTGGCGAAATCGTCGCCCCAGGGACAACGCTGGTGTCATTGGCCAACCCATACGACATTTGGGCATATTTCTATGTTCCGTATGATATGTTGCACAAATTAAACGTCGGCGATGATGTTGTTGGCACCCTGCCCGAGGCAAACGGGAAAAAATTCGCCGGCAAAATAATCAAAATCAATGAACAGGCTGAATTCACCCCGAAAAACGTACAAACCCGCGAAGAACGCACACGTTTGGTATATGGGGTCAAGGTAAAATTTGAAAACCCTGATTTAACATTGAAATCTGGTATGACTATTGAAAGCACACTGTTAAATGAATAAGCAAATTGGTATTGATATTTCAGGCGTGACCAAGCGTTTCGGTTCAGTCGTTGCACTGGATAACGTGTCTATGCAATTTAATCCAGGAACGCTGTATGGCGTAATTGGCCCGGCCGGCGCAGGCAAAACGACACTGTTTCGTCTGATGCTGCATTTGATGAAACAAAATCACGGCACAATTACATACACATCTGATGGCACACCGATTAAATTCAGTGATGCGCGCGCGTCAATCGCATATATGCCACAAAGCCAGAGTTTATACGCCGACCTGTCGGTGGACGAACATTTGGATTTTTTCCGTCGCCTGTATGGAATTCCAGACGATGAATATAAACAGAAAAAGGCCGAGTTGTTGCATATGGCGCGTCTGGATAAGTTTCTGGACCGAACGGCAGGGAACCTGTCGGGGGGAATGTATAAAAAACTGGGGCTGATTTGTGCATTGTTGCGCAGTCCACGCGTAATGCTGTTGGACGAACCAACGAACGGTGTTGACCCAATCAGTCGCCGTGAATTCTGGGATTTATTACATAACGCGCAACAACAGGGAATCCTGGTCATTATGACCACCGCCTATATGGACGAGGCCGAACGTTGCAGTGCGGTCGTTTTGATGGAACGTGGGCGCGTCCTGGGGACGGGCGAACCGCGCGAATTATTGCGCACATCGCGGTCTGCGAATTTTGATGAATATTTCTTGAAACGCGGGGGCGCAAAATGACGAAATGCATTGTTGATGTGTCAAATCTGTATGTTCGTTTCGGCGATTTTTGCGCTGTGCGTGACGTGTCGTTCCAGGTCACCTGTGGGGAAATATTTGGATTTCTGGGCGCGAACGGTGCCGGAAAAACAACAACTATACGCGTGCTGTGCGGATTGTTGCCGGCGTCTGATGGGTGTGTTGTCATTGACGGTCACACGTTCACCAACGACAACGCAAACACTATCAAACAATGTGTTGGATATATGTCCCAGCATTTTACGTTATACGACGGTCTGTCAATCAAAGAAAATTTTGATTTTGCGGCCGCCCTGCGCGATTTGCCAAAAACCGTGTATCTGCGTCGGCGGCGTGCGTTGTTAAAATTTATTGGATTTGACGAAAAACTGTCAACGGTTGTGCGCGATTTACCCGGTGGGATAAAGCAAGAAATCGCACTGTGCGTCGCCCTGTTGCACGATCCCAAGATTATATTTCTGGACGAACCAACGGCCGGCGTTGCCCCGATGGCACGCGTGCGTTTTTGGTCGCTGATAAAAAAATTGGCTGCCGATGGCAAGACTATCTTTGTCACCACACATTATATGGACGAGGCGGAAAACTGTGACCGTATTGCACTGATGCGTGCAGGCGAATTGATTGCGATTGATTCCCCGGCAAATTTAAAGAAACAGACATTTGGCGACAGTCTGTATAACTTTACCCCACGCGTGGACAATCCAGTATTTCCGCCGAAAAAGATTTTGGACATTTGCGAACCGTATGGACGACACTGGCACATCAGATTTCGTGATGGTGTGGACGTCGCCGCCCAGGTTGCTAAATACAAAAAATATTTTGACATAAAAAAGATTTCACCGTCACTAGAAGACGTATTCATCAGATTGGTAGAGGGGCAAAACCGATGAGATTTTTTTCCCGCGAACGTGCAGCGGCGATTTTTTCCAAAGAATGCAAGCATATTTTGCGCGACCCATTCACGCTGATTATTGCGTTGTTGTTGCCGTTGGCAATCGTTTTGATATTGGGGAATTCTATTGAGTTTAATATTCGTTCAATCAAGATGGCGTATTACGACGCTGACCGCACCGAAAGTTCGCGCGAACTGATTGACACGTTTGGCAGTTCGGATTATTTCAAAACATACCCGATTGACAATCCTGATGATGGATTTAATGAAATATTGGCCGAACGCGCGCGCGCCGTTTTGGTTGTGCCACCAAACTTTGAGCGCGAGATTTTTGCCGGTCGCACCGGCAACGTCCAGGTTATGGTTGATGGCGCAGACAATTCGTCTATTATCGCGATTACAAATTATATGACGACGATAAACACAAATGCCGCCGCCAAGATTTTAAAGGTTGACGCATCTGCGTCGCCACTGTCGTTCAAATCACGATACCTGTTTAACCCAGAACTGAATTCGCGGTGGTTTTCGGTGCCGGGCCTGTCGGCGGCAATTATTGCACTGGTTGCAATTATGCTGACCACGCTGACGATATGTCGCGAATGGGAAAAGGGTTCAATGGAAATGTTGCTGTCCACGCCGGCAACAACCCTGGAAATAATTGTAGGCAAGGTTTTGCCGTATGCGATTTTATCATTTATCGGATTTATCCTGGTGTTTATTGTGGCGCGCACAGTGTTTGGTGTCCCATTTGTCGGCAGTTATTTAACACTGACGCTGGCAACATTGATATTTATCCTGGGGTATTTATCAATGGGACTGTTGATATCTGTATCCACCCATAAACAAGAGGTTGCAATTCAATTCGCACTGATTATCGGGCTGTTGCCGACGGTGGTATTATCGGGCTTTGTATTTCCAGTTGAATATATGGGCGGCATATACCAGGCCGTATCTGACGTATTTCCGGCACGTTTTTATATTGAAATCACACGCGACCAGTTTTTAAAGGGCAGTCCTATTACCGCCCTGTGGCGTCAGTTTGCCGCAATCAGTGCGATTGCAGTTGTGCTGTTGGTGGCGTGCCTGACACGTTTTAAAAGGACGCTGGAATGAAAAAGAAACGTCTGTTTGGATTTTTCAAAAAAGAACTTATCGCGCTGTTGCGTGACCCTGTGTTGTTGGTCGCGGTTATGGTTATGCCAGCGGTCCAGTTGATTATTTACAGTGGCGCAATCACACTGGAAGCCAAGAATCTGCGTCTGGCGGTTGATATGACGCCTGGCGACGTTGTTATGGAAAAGGTTTATAATCACGCGATTGGTTCTGGGTGGTTTGTTCGCGCCGACGATTCCACGCGCGACGCGGTATCGGTGGTTCAGTCTGGGGCGGCCGACGTGGCGATTGTCGCGCCCAGTGGCGGTCTGACACGTGCATTGATGCGTGGCGAAGGCGAAATTCAAATTCTGATTGATTCAATGAATATATTAAAGGCACAAAGCATAGAAGGCTATCTGGCCGGCGTTGTGATGTCAACAGTGCGCGAAATGAATTACGCCCTGCCCGCGTCGCCAATTCAGTTTGATATGCGTATTCTGTTTAACCCAGAACTTAGCACGCCGTGGTTTATGGTGCCGTCGTTGATTGCGGTGCTGGTGTTTTTGGCGTTGTTGATTTTGATTACGATTTCTATTACCAAGGAAAAAGAAAGCGGCACGATTGAAACCCTGGTGTCTGCGCCAATATCAAAATATGAAATCATCTTGGGCAAGGTTTTGCCGTATATCTTGGTGTCGTTTTTGATTATGCTATCAATTCTGTTTATTGGTCGCACGGTGTTTGGTATTCCGTTTGTTGGGTCAAACTTTATGTTTATTCTGGGGTTCTTGGTTTTTTGCGTGCCGGCGTCGGGCATTGCGGTTTTATTGTCCAACTATACCAATACCCAGCAACAGGCATTACTGGGCGTCGTGATTGTTGCATTTATGTCGCTGATGTTATCAGGCGCGATTATCCCAACCGAAAATATGCCGACGTTATTACAGTATGTCAGTTCAATAAACCCGTTGTCGCATTACGCGTATATGGTTCGCAACATTATTCTAAAAGGGTCCGACGTTGAATACTTTGCGCGCCAGTGTGCATATATGCTGGGGGTGGGTATAATAATATGGATTTTTGCAATTAAAAAGTTTAAAACAACATTATAAGGGGAAAAGATATGAAAAACTGTTATGGATTTATCGGGATACTGGGCGCGCTGGTGACGCTGGCGGCAAATGCCGATATGTATTCTGAATTGCAATCTGTGTATGAATCCAGCCCAGTTATCAACAGTGGGCGTGCGGCTGTTCGTGCGGCGGACGCAGATGTATCAGCGGCGTCATCTGGGGCGAAACCGTATCTGGGCCTGTCGGCGAATGCCGGTGCGGCACGAACCAAGGTCGGCGATTACACATTTGATTATAACCCAACGCAGGTTGGCGTTGAATTTCAACAAAATATATTCCAGGGATTTTCCACCATTGCCCAGATAAAGGGCGCACGCGCCGTTCGTGACGCAGAAACATCTGCGCTGTATGCGACAGAATCAGATGTATTTTTGAACACAATCAACGCCTATATCGCCGTCCTGCGCGCGGACGAGGTTTTGAAACTGAACCAAAACAACCAGCGTGTTTTACAAGAATACTATAATTATTGCGCCGATAACGCGCGTGTTGGCCGATTGACCAAGACCGATGTCGCCCAGGCATCTGCGCGTGTTGAAATGGCAAAATATGGTCTGGCCGACGCCCAGGCAAAATATGACAACGCGGTTGAAACATTCCGTCGCATTGCCGGAAATACGCCTGATAAATTCACAGAAATTGATTTGTCGCGCGTTGAAAAACTGTTCCCAGAATCGGTGGACGCCGCCAATGAATACGCGATGTCCAACCACCCTGCACTGCGTGCGCTGGAATCCAAGGAAAAGGCCGCACGTGAAAAAATCGTCGTCGCACGCAAGACTATATTGCCGTCGGTTGACGTCCGCGGTGCGGTTATGCAGATTGACGATATTCCATACATTGACCGCGCCCGCGACAGTCGTATTGGTGTCTATCTGAAAATGCCCCTGTATGACAAGGGCAACGCGTTCGCCAACGTGGACAAGGTTCGTTCCACCGTTGACGGTATCCAAGAAGATACCATAAACACACGTCGTATGATTTCGGAATCACTGCACCAGGCGTGGAATATGTACACGGCCCAAGAATCTGCGATTGCCGCCGCCCAGGCCGGGGTCAAGGCGAACCAGATGGCACTGAACGGCACGCGTGACGAGCAAAAGCGTGGCCGTCGCACAGTGTTAGACGTGCTGAACGCGGAACAAGAATTGCTGAATACCCAGGTGTTCCTGGCCCAGGCAAAGTTCGGACGTATGTCGGCGTTCTTTGCGGTGCTGGCGGCGTCTGGCAAATTGACCCCAGAAAATCTGGGCCTGGAACAGAAATAAAAAAACGTCCGCTGGGGCGGACTCAATCTTTGATGTTTCCGTCGTTCCCTAAAAAACACCCCAGTGGGGTGTTTTCTGTGTCCCAACCCATACGGGCCAAGAAACGATTTACGGTAATTGGCTGGACGCGCATAATCTGCGAAATTTTATATCGCGACACGCCGGCGTCCAGTAATTGTCGGATTTTATTCGCATTGCGCGTCAATTTCAGTTTTTTTGACTGGGCCGACAATGGCCGCCCCAGTTTCTTGCCCGTCGCACGAATATTGTTCAGCGACGCCCGTGTGCGCTGTGATATCAGATTGCGTTCAATTTCCGCAGCCAGTCCAAACGCAAACGCCATAACCTTGCTTTGAATATCGTCGCCCAGGCGATAATTTTCCTTTATCGTCCAAACCTTGACCCCTTTGTTCATACACGTTTCCAGGATTCGCATTACTTCCAACAGCGACCGTCCCAATCGCGATATTTCACACAATATTAAAATATCGTCGCGTTTCAGTTTCTTTAACAGTTCGCCCAGTTGCCGTTTATCCAACGGCTGGCGTGACGATATTGTTTCCTGTACCCAGTGGCTGATTTCCATTTTGTTTGCGGTTGCAAACTGGCTGATTTCAAAGCGTTGATGTTCAAGGGTTTGTTTATTTGAACTGACACGAATGTATCCAATTATTGACATTTTCATCTCCTATTTTCTGTCATTTTAAAGGAACGTTTAAATCAACTGTTTTTTTTGATATTAAAAAAATTTTTTTCAAAACATAAAAAATACCAGATTTCTACCGTATTCCTGGCTTTTTGCCGATTTTATAAGAATACAGACCACTGGCACTTACACAAACGTTCGTTTGTGTAAGAGTAAATGTTGTGGCGCATACCGCGTCACGGTTTAAATTAATTTAAATAAAAGGACTAAACATGAAAAAAACTTTGGTTTTGACTGCGTTTTCACTGGCGGGCATTTTGGCCTTTGCTGGCGCACACGCGGCAACTGATGTGACGTTTGCTGGCAAATACGAAACATCAAAAGGCACGGCTAGTGTTGGGACACCACTGGATGCAGCAGATTATAAATACACCTATGTTGATTACAATGGTTCCACCGTCACCAAGAACTATACAGAAGACCCAGCCGCAGGCGACTTTAAATACAAAGACGCCGCTGGCAACTGGCAGGCATACGACCCAGAAAACACAGACAGCCTGCCACAACAGTCTGAATATACCGGGACAACAACTGCGTCTGGCGACATTACCACGACCCAGGAAATCGTCGCAGGTGCAACAATGGACCGCAATAACTACACATACAAAAACGGTGCCGGCGAAAACGTGACATTGGGCGAATCTGCACAGGATTTCACACAAGACGTCACACTGAACAACACATACGTATCAGGTGATGACGCAACAATCACTGTGAAAAATGGCGACGCCCCAACGTTTGACGGCACACGCTATAAATACACAGATGAAAACGGCAATACGTATCATCTGAACGCCGATGGAACATCATTGGCCAATGACCGCAACGAAATGGTCACACCAGAACCAGGTTCAACATTGGAAACTGCGTTCAATGGTATGCAAGCGGCGTTCACAGCCGACACAGCAAGTGTTGACGCTGCCAAAACGTCAACTGGTGCAAGCTATACCGCAGAAGCACCGTTATTCAATGCAGCCAACACAGTATTTGAAAACGATACAAACACGGTCAACGAATTGAACAACCGCTATGCAACAATCGCGACCGCTGGCGAACAATGGGACGCCGCATTGGCGAACAAAGAAACCACAACCAACGGCTGGACCGCGGACAGTGGACGCCAGACGGCTGCAAGTGAAATCTTTAACGCGCCAATTACAGATACGATTGACGGCCGTGCAAACGACGCGATTGCCGCATCGGTTGCCGATGGTGGCGTAATCAATGACGCACTGACCGCTGGGGACGACGCAACATTGGCATCTGCAAAAACATACACAGATGAAAAAGACGTTGCAGTTCGCGAGGCGTTCACTTTGGCAGATGACGCCATTCGTGCAGACTTTGCGGCGGCGGACGTTGAAACCCTGAACAGTGCCAAAGGATATGCAGATGCCCAAGATGCATTGACATTGAACAATGCCAAGGCATACGCAAATGAACGCGCAGCATTATCGCTGGCGGCGGCAAATGCATACACCGACAAAAAGATTGACAAACTGGACAAAGACCTGTCCGCAGGTGTTGCCAGCTCGGTCGCATTGTCGTCGGTCGCTGTGTCGGGCGTTCAACGTGGCGAGGTGTCCGTTGGTGCCGGATTCGGCAACTATAACAGCCAATCTGCGGTTGCATTTGGTGCCGCGATGGGTCTGACCAATAACTGGTCTGTCAATGTTGGTGCAGGCGTATCTGACGCAGACGTTGCGTTCCGTGCCGGCACGAACTACAAATTCAAATTGTTTTAATTAACAGTTTGTTTTTTATCCTTTCAAAACGCGCCAATGGCGCGTTTTTTGTGTCGTGGCAGTTTCTGCTGTCGCGGAATCTGGGTAATAAAAAACGTCCGCTGGGGCGGACGTTATCATTGCCGGTGGCACATCACCTAGAACCGTTGCATCATTGTGAATTCAATGGCGGTTTTCTTGAATTCGCGCTGCCACAGGTTGGAATCGCGCTGGGTATAACTGACCGTCAGGGTCGGAACAAATCCCCACACGTCCAATTTATTATTTGAAACAGACAACGAATAACGATGCGTGAAATCGTGCGCAGTAATCTTGGTCAACGCCCCATTGTGCGCCGTGTACAGCCCATCATCGTATCGCGTCCAATAAACACTGGGTTCGCCATATACACTGAATCCCCACGGCAATTCTGCGCCAATGCCGATTGCGACATTGGGTTGCCAATATGCATAGGCGTCATTTACTGCCGTATTACGCGCCACGCCCCCACGCACAGTCATATACAGACGCGCATTAAACGAATACGCCAGACGCGCCGTTCCTGAATACGTTTGCCCGTCCAGAATATCGCCATAGTCATCGTATTTATTATCCAAGAACTGTAAATACAAACCGCCCGATAATTTGCGCGTAAAATCGTAATTCGTGTTCAGTTTCGCCCCGGCCGACCAATTATATCTGTCCCAACCATACCAGCGACGCGCCGCCACCCCGGCCAGCCACACGTCCCCACGCGACCACAGATACCGTGGCCCAGTGCCGGCGGTTAAATACAGGTCGTCATAGTCGTGCTTGTCATAAATATTTGTGTAAATACCAACATCTGATTTCCACCGCAATTGGTCTGACAATTTGAATTCGTAATCGCCCCCCAGTTGAAAATTCGCCCCGACCGCCGATTCTGGTTCGCTCAACTTTCGGCAAAACGGGCCGAATATCGTCATCAGACATTCGTCACCACCGGTGGCATTATTGACATTATTATCAGGCGCAGCACCAAAATTAAAATACACGTTCCAATTTTTATTCTGGCGCACGACATAGCGATAATAGTTCATCATACGTTTTGCGTCGTCAGGCAAATCATCGCCCGCCATTGCCAGGCGCAGATGATAATCTGCACGCGACCAACGGCCCTGGTGCATATAGCACAGTGCCAATTCAAACCGCACACGCGCCGCGTCTGGTCGCGCGTCCAGTATTTTTTGATAAATGCGAATTGCGCCATCAATGTCGCCACGACGTGATGCAATCTGGGCCAGCAAAAACCACCGTTCGGTTTCCAGTTCCCCGTTTCCCGTATCTGGCATCATCGTCAGCATTTGATAGGCGTGTTCATAATCGCCATTATTGACCAACTGGCCCGCCATTTGAATTGCCTGGGTTGTGGTCATAGTAATTTCTGTGGATTTTTTATCGTCGTTGTCTGCGCGCGCCATTGGCACAACCAGAACAGACAACAAAATCGCAAACACAATTCGTTTCATACAAACAGTATTATGTATCTATAAATCAATTTGACAATTAAAAAAAAATACAAAAACAAAAAAACCACCCAAACGGGTGGTTTTGAATATCTGGTGCGAGCAAAGGGGCTCGAACCCTCGACCTCAACCTTGGCAAGGTTGCGCTCTAGCCAACTGAGCTACGCTCGCACTGCGTGGCATATTCTGACATAAACTTTATACGATTGCAAGTATTATTTTCAAAAAAACGCCCCAGGTGGGGCGTTCGTTGATATTTACAACCATTTCCACGGTTGCAGGGCCTTTAACAACCCGTATGCCGTGCGCTTGTCCGCAAACGTATGACCACAACGTGGGCATACAATGAACGGCGCAATCATTGCCTTGACCTTTTTAAATAACATCAGCCATACAAACACGCCAGCAGCCCACGCTGCAATCACCAGGCCCCACGCGACATAGCCGAAATATTTATCAACTGTCCGTGTGATGATTTGAACCACTGCGACATCAGATTTTGATAAATCGTTGTAAATCTTGGTCGCAACTGGCCACGTTGACGGACGCCACGGATACACGTGTTTGATACCGTAATTGGTCAACAGCGTTGTGCCAAGTCCACCTGAATTTTTATCCAGTTGTTGTTTTACCGCCTGGTCAATCATTTGGTCAATTTGAACCTGTAAAACCTTGTTCAGTTCCTGTTCCACCTGGTCCAGTTTTTTATTTACCAATGCCGCCGTCTGGTCAACCTGGGCGATGCCTTTGTTCGCGCCCTGGATACCCTGGTCGGCCGATGCGATTGCGCGGTCAATGCCGTCGGTTTTAACACCCAACCGTCCCATCAGGCCACTGACCTTTTTAGCGTCGCCGGTCGCACGTGATGCCTGGTCTGTGGTCTTTTTCGCCGCGGCGGTGGCGTCTGTCACCTTGCCTACGGCCTTTTCTGCAACCTTGACCTGGTCAATGGCCATTGATACAGGCTTTTCTAAATCAATAGATTTTTTTATCCCGTCCAGCAATTTTTCATACTGTTCCACGATGTTGCGTTGCAGGTCAAAGAACATTGACACAACAATGGATTTCTTTATCGGGGCCGCATACGTGTTTTTTATGTGCAACGGCGCCCAGAACGCAAACGTCAGCCACAAAACAGACACAATCGCAAATACGCGCTTGGTCCACGTGATATAAGACGTCTTTTTCGCAACGGTTTTTGCACCGTGCATATCAATGACTTCTATTTCTTTCTTTTTCATAGTCACAGCCCCTTTTGTTCGTTGAATTTGGTTTTGATTATTTCTTCTATGGCGTTTGCCTCTTGCTCGCGCGGGTCAATGTTATACACCTGTTCGTTTTCCTTGACGGAAACATAGTTTTCCTTGCTGGATTCAACAACGTTTTTTGGCAACGTCGTTTGATATTTATCCTGGAACGCGTGAACAATTTCGTGCGATAAATACCCCAGAATCACTGCAAAGTCAGGCTCGTGCAAGAATTCATTATATAAATAAAATACGCCGTCAACATATCCACCAACAATGTCCGGTTCGTCTGGGTCAACCGTTTTGAACGAAACGCGCTTTATATCAACGTTTTTATACGCCGCCAGAAAATAAATCACCGAACGCAGAATTTTCTTTTTATCTGCGTCGTATGGATAGTCCGCCGTCCACTGGGAAATTTCATTGGCCAGGTTGTCTGGAAAATTATCAAAAATATAACGCGCAAACGACGCTGCAAATTTCTGGGCGTTCTGTGATTTAAACGCAGGCGCAATTTCTGTGATGATACGAATTCGTTCGTTCAATTCCAGAACAGCATTGTTAAACGCAGTGGCTTTTTCCATTTCCAATTTCCTTGCCTTGGTCACAGATATTTTATCTGATACGGTCATTAAATGTCAATATGTATGATGACATTGCCTTGCGTAATTCTGATACGGCACGGCTGTGTCCCTGGAACGCCATCATTTCTTTGACCGTGTGATAATATACGTTTGCCAATGATTCGTCTGTAAATGTCGCAATTTCTGTGCGTGGGTCCATTTCGTATTTACGATTGCCAACCGACGCGCACGCCAATGTATAAACGTATGTCAATTTTCCAACCGATTTTAACGCCGCCGCCAGATATAATTTATCTATGTCATTGATAACAAAGTTCGGTGTTGAAACGTTTTTTTCTGTCATTATTTACCCCCTGTGTATTTTTCAATAAATTCTGCCTTGAACTGGGCAAAGCGCCCCTGTTCTATGGATTCACGAATATCGCGCATTAAATCCTGGTAAAACCACAAGTTATGCTGGGTCAATAATGTTGCCCCCAGAATTTCATTGCACTTTACCAAATGATGAATATACGCGCGCGATAATTTGCACGCCGGACAGCCACACTGGTCGTCCAGTGGCGCAGCGTCATCGCGGAAACGCGCGTTTTTCATATTCATTGTGCCGTGACGCGTAAATGCCTGGGCCGTGCGACCGGCGCGCGTCGGCATAACGCAATCAAACATATCAATTCCACGTTCAACCGCCCCCAGAATATCCAGTGGCGTTCCCACCCCCATCAGATAACGTGGTCTGTCCGACGGCAACAACGGCGTCGTCGTGGCAATCATATTAAACATAACGTCCTGGGGTTCGCCCACCGCCAGACCGCCCACCGCATAGCCGTCAAAGCCAATGTCTGTCAGTTGCTTGGCCGATTTTTTACGCAGGTCTGGGAAATCTGCGCCCTGGACAATGCCGAAAATACCATATCCTGGGCGGTCAATAAATGCGTCGCGACTGCGCCGCGCCCAGCGCGCCACCATTTCAACGTTCTTTTCAACGCGTTCACGTGGTGCCGGCAAATGCAGACATTCGTCCAACGCCATCGTAATATTAGAATCCAACTGGTGCTGGATATGAACAGAATCTTCGGGCCGTAAAAAGTGTTTAATGCCACCGTCAATGTGCGATGTGAACTGGACGCCTTCTTCGGTCATTTTAACCAGATTGGACAGCGACATAACCTGGAACCCACCACTGTCGGTTAAAATTGGCCCCTGCCAACCGCCGAATTTATGCAGTCCACCCATTTTTTCAACCAAATCACCACCCGGGCGCATCATCAGGTGATACGTGTTGCCCAAAATAACCTGGGTGCCAGTGGCAGCAACCTGGTCCATTGTCAGTGCCTTGACCGTGGCAGCCGTTCCCACCGCCATAAATGCCGGGGTCTGAAATGTCCCGTGCGCAGTTTCAACCGAACCGCGACGCGCCATACCATCTGTTGTAATTAAATTAAATTTCAATGACATTTACTCTCCGTCCTTTTTGAATAACAAACAACAATCGCCGTATGAAAAGAATCTGTATTTTTCGGCAACGGCGTGCGCGTATGCAGACTTCATTTCGTCCAGTCCTGCGAACGCAGAAACCAACATAAACAATGTTGATTTTGGCAAATGAAAATTCGTCAGTAATATGTCAACCGCGCCGAATTTATATCCCGGCGTAATGAATATATCTGTTGTATCACAAAACGGCACAACACGTCGGTTGCGTTGCGATACTGGCAATTCACGATTGCGTATTGCCGCACTTTCCAATGTCCGCATTGACGTCGTTCCAACCGCAATAACACGATTTGCGTTGTTTATAATATCTGCCTGGGCCGGGGTGATTTGACACCACTCGCTGTGCATTTTATGTTGTGATAAATCCTCGGTTTTTACTGGCATCCATGTGCCGGCCCCAACGTGCAAAGTGACCTTGACAATTGTTGCGCCACGGCGCGCGATTTCGTCCATCAATTCAGGTGTAAAATGCAATCCTGCGGTCGGCGCAGCCATTGACCCGATTGGGTCGGCATATACCGTTTGATAGCGTTCACGATCAGAATCTTCTTGGTCGCGGTGCATATATGGTGGCAATGGCATTTTACCGATTTTATTCAGAACAGCAAAAACATCATCGCATAAAAATTCTAATTTCAGACCACTGTCGGCGTCTGAATCCACAACGCGGATTTGCGTGCCGTCGGTCATTGTCAGCGTGTCGCCCACTGTAATACGCGTAAATTTCTTGCACAGGCCCCACCACAAATTGTCCGTCGTCGCAGTATGCAACGTGATTTCATACGTGTGTCCAGCCGCGTCGGTCGCATCAAATCGCGCCGGAATAACACGCGAATTATTAAACACCACTACGTCGCCCGGACGAATATAATCCAAAAAATCCCGAATATGACGATCAGATAATCCTTGGTCGCCCACCACCAGCATACGCGAGGCGTCGCGGCGCGCCAACGGGTGCGACGCAATCAATTCAGATGGCAATTCAAAATCAAAATCAGATGTGTGCAACATATTATTTCTTGAAATCTAATCCTTGGTCGGCATAGTTTTCTGCCTTGTCTTCCCAGTCGGGTTCAACACGCACAAACAAATGCAGGCGCGCGTTCACACCCCACTGGTCCTGGATATCATGACGCGCCGCAGTTCCAATCTGTTTTAACTGGGTGCCACCACGGCCAATTACAATCTTTTTATGTGCGTCATTTCGCACGGCAATTTTCTGGTATATGTCCAGAACGCCGTCTGGGTCAACATCAACGCGTTCAGTCAACACATTGATATGATACGGTAATTCTTGGTGAATATATTTATAAATCTTTTCACGGGTCAATTCTGATAAATACAGGTTATCAGGCACGTCAACCGCGTCAGACGCGTCAAACAAATACGGGGACGCCGGCATTACCATCGCCAGCGATTCTAACATTCCGTCAATCCCGTCATTTTTCAGCGCAGAAATCATAAATATCTCGCGCCAGGGGGCCATTTTGGACAATTCATCAACAATCGGCAACAGGTCTTGCTTGCGCACAGAATCAACTTTGTTCAATGCGACAAACAGATTTTTATGTTCACTGATTTTCTGGACCAGGCCACGAATTGTTGCCGTCACGCCCTTTTGTGCGTCCATAATCAACAACACCGCATCCGCGTCTGAAATCGCCGACATCGCCGCGCCAACCATCGCCCGGTCCAGACGACGTTTTGGCACAAACACGCCCGGCGTATCCACCAGTATAACCTGGCGATTGCCGACCATTTTTACCGCCCGCAGGTTGGTGCGCGTGGTTTGCACCTTGTGCGAGACAATGGACACCTTGCGCCCCATAATGCGATTTAATAATGTGCTTTTCCCGGCGTTCGTCGGCCCAACAATGGCGACAAACCCAGAATATGTTTTGTTATTTTCTGTATTCATACCGCGCAGAATACCACACCAAAAACAAAAGTGAATAAAAATCTTGCAAACCCGTCCACACATTGTAAAATCCCCCCAAGAGAGGGTGCAACCAAAAGGCAAAATATTATGCAACTGACTGGTCCTGAAATTCTGCGCCGTATGCAGATAAAAAACCCGAACAATCCCGGCGGACGTCCCGACATTATAATTGAACCATTTAACATTGCCTGTTTGGGCAGCAACAGTTATGACCTGCACCTGGGGGACACTTTGCGCGTCTATGCCCAGACAATCCCAGTTGGTATGCGGCCTGCGATTAAATATGACCCAATGCGCCGTGATTATTCTATGCGCGATTGGTTCTATCACACGCGGAAATATCGCGAATATTTGGCACACCCAGAACAATATGATTTTCGCAATCCGATGTATTTGCTGAACCCGTGCGACGAAAAATCACACCGGATTATTGATATCAAGATTCCAGAAACCGGGCTGATTTTATCGCCCAGCGTGGGTTATCTGGGGGCAACATTGGAATACACAGAAACCCGTAATCTGTTCCCGTACATAGACGGCAAATCATCAGTTGGCCGGAACTTTATTTTGAATCATCATACTGCTGGGCGTGGCGACGACGGTTTTTGTGGCGAGTGGACATTGGAAATTCGCGTTCTGTATCCAACGGTTGTGTTTCCAAATATGCGCATAGGTCAAATTTATTACGAAGAATTCAAAGGCGCGCGCAAACCATACGATAAAAACCCAGCCAGTCATTATAATGGCCAGCGCGGTCCGACCGCTGCGGCGATTATCCCAATAGACAATTTTAAAACACGCTGATGAAAAAACCGCCAAACGGCGGTTTTTATTTTACTTTAACTTTTTCGTCCATTCGCTATCTGGGAAATTAGTCCGCAACATTTCGGCATAACCTGCGGCCTGGGACGGCAATCCGATTGCAGTATAACATTCCGTCAGACGAAATAATGCCTCGGCCGTCATGGCGGTTTCCTGGGCGCCATCAATCACAGATTGCAGATTTGCAATCGCACTGGTCCAATTTTGTTGCGCCATATCGTGACGCGCAGAATACATAACCTTGCCCGCCAGATAGTTCTTTAATATCAAAATCTTGTTTTCTGCATTTTTCGCATACGGCGAATTCGGGAAACGCGCGACCAGTTGTTGGAACTGTTGCATGGCGTATGCCGACATACCCGGTTCACGGCGAACGTCGCTGACCTGGCGATAATAGCACATACCACGCAGATACATCATATACGGCACATCTGCGTGTCCAGGGTGAAAGCGCATAAAACGATCAATCGCCAAAATCGCCCCAGCGAAATCATCGTCCAGATAATGCGAATACGCCGCCATTACCAGCGCATCTGCGGCCCACGGACTGGACGGATACTGGGATTCAGCCTTTAAGAATTCGGTCGCAGCCGTATCATAATTCTTGTCGTTAAATTCGTTGTATGCCGTATCATAGATTTGTGACAACGGCTGTTGCGGTTCAATTTTTTCACCGCCACCACACGACGCCAGCACAAAAATCGCCCCACATAACGCAATTATTTTTTTCATTTATTTCCTGCCTTGATTTTATATTACAAAGATGAGTATAATCCAAACTATGAATCTAGGCAAACATATTTTCGGGGTTGGTGCCATGACTGGTATCAGCCGCATATTTGGTTTTATTCGCGATATGCTGATTGCGCGCGTCTTGGGCGCAGGACGCCTGTCGGACATATTCTTGGCGGCGTTCAAGTTGCCGAATTTATTCCGCGACCTGTTGGGCGAAGGGGCGTTGTCGGCGATATTTATCCCGATGTACACCGATTCAAAAAAAGATGACGCGTTCGCTAAAAACGTGTTTTCGTGGCTGATGGTGATTTTACTGGGGATAACAATATTATTTGAAATCTTTATGCCGTTGGTGGTGTGGGGGCTGGCACCGGGTTTTGCCAATGTCCCAGGCAAGATGGGTATGACCGTCATTATTTCGCGCATTATGTTTTTCTATGTGATATTCGTGTGCGCATCGGCGTTTTTGTCGGCAATACTGAACGCGTTTTCACGATTCTTGCTGGCGGCATTTATGCCAGTGTTGTTAAACATTATGCTGATTTGCGCCCTGTTGGCGGCGGCGTATTTCAACCTGGCGGACGGCGTGCTGTATTTAATGGCCGGCACAGTTGTCGCGTCTGGGATTATCCAGTTTGGAATATTATGGCACCGCATACGACGCAAACATTTTGGATTGCGCCTGGTGCGACCAAAATGGACGCCGGGGATTAAGCATATATTTGGCCGTCTGGGCATCAGCATTATTGGCAATGGTTTTTATCAGATTACAATTATCGTCGGCACCTTGGTTGCCAGTTTCCAGTCTGGGGCGGTATCGTGGCTGTATTATTCTGACCGTATTGTCCAGTTGCCGTTTGCGATGATTGGTCTGGCGGTGGGAACGGTGTTGATGTCGTCAATATCAAACGCACTGGCGAACCAGAATATGCGCAGTGTTTATATTCAACAAAATTCATCTTTGCGTAAATCAATGATGTTGATTATGCCGTGCGTGGCCGGTCTGTTCGTGCTGGCAGAACCGATTATCCGTTATCTGTTCCAGTATGGTGCGTGGACGGCCGAATCAACCCACGCGGTCGCATTGGCAATTATGATTCAGATTTTCGCCCTGCCCGCGATGATGGTCAGCCAGATTTACAGTAAAACCCTGTATGCGTCCCAAGACGTTAAAACGCCTGTGCGAACCAGTATGATTTCACTGGCGGTGGCGGCGGCGATTTATTTGGCGTTGTTCCCTGTGGCCGGATATTTGGCAATACCAATCGGTATTGTGGCCAGTGGTTATTTGAAAAACTATCTGTTGGGGCGCGCGTGTCGCCAGCGCGAACTGGTGCGTCACGATGCGCGCACCGTGCGTGCGATTGTGGCATTTGGAATTTTGTCCGCTGGACTGGGGCTGGGGCTGTGGTTCGTGCCGATTACCAGTATTTGGATGCTGTTTGCGGCAATCGCCGGATATGGGGCAATCTATCTGCCGGTGGCATACGTTATTGACCGAAAATTATAGATAAAATAATAAAGTTGAAACTGGAACTTTTATATGATAAAATCATAGATATAAGAGAATGTAAGGAGTTCCAACTATGAAAAAAATCGTTTCATTGGCAGTTTTGACTGCTGTACTTTGTGCCGTTTAATTCAGTTGGAATAAT
>URSG01000010.1 GCA_900550565.1 uncultured Rickettsiales bacterium
TCTTTTTTACGATATTACTGGTCACCAACGCGCCCGTTGTCCCCAGCACGACCGCCGCAATGGAATCAGACGCCAAACGTGCGGTGTTAAAATTACCATCTGCATTTTTCCACACAGACACCTTGAAATCACCAGACATCGCGTTCAGTTTTTTATACACAGACGTTATTTTCGCCCGGGAGTCTTTTTGTTCTGAACTGACCAACGCCGCGCCTTTGACACACTTGCCGTCTTTTAATTCATAGCCCTGTTTGATACATTCACATTTGTCACCGGTCCACTTGGCGTCAGCAACCTTGTCACATTTTGTCACCTCGGGATTAGGAACACATTTTTTGTTATCTGGCGAATAGATTTGTCTCGTATCCAGACATACACACTGGTTGTTTTTCCATTCGGCAACTGACTTGTCCAAATTCTTACAGTTCGTTTTGTCTGTTGGGACACATGCATTTTGGTCATTACGGCTATATCTGGCTGTACATTCACAGACATTGCCATTCAGGACCAGATATTTTTCTGATGCACACGAACACTTTTTGTTCTTCCACGTTCCACCAGATTCTTCACAGGCCTGTTTACCACCTGTTGAAGAATTGCTTGGCGTAACCTGTTGAACAACTGTTGTATTTTTGTGGACTACCACCGTCGACTGTGATGACGCGGTTGTAGTGGTTTTCTTGGTCGGTACCGGCGTGGTTGTGCCACCGGTTTTCTCGGGTTTCTGACCAAGATTTTGTGTTTCTGTTAATTTTTTCGTTATGCCACTGTGGTCCTGTTTCTGTGACATCTTATCAGCCGTCAATACGCATAACTTATGACGATAGGGTTCCTCATAAAATTTGGCACCCGGATACCGTGTTGCTGCCCAGGGTCCTTTGGGTGTTGCCACTTTTTTCCAGGTTACTCCCGGTTCCGTTTGGTTTCCCCATTCTTGATAACAATCATAAAGAGTCTTTAGCTCCCATTTATCTGCCGCGCCTGTGTTTGCATAACATCTGTAAAGTACGGGTTTGGTGTAACGACTGCCCTTGTGCACACTGTTTTTATCCAGTAAAAGCCAGGTTCCTGTCGCACACTGTTTTGAGTCGCATTCCCACACATGGCCAGAGCCAGTTATATCAAAATCAAAATCTTTTTTTTCATAATTTTTTTTTGCTTCGTCGAACGTTCCCCAGAATTGATAAACATACTCATCGTCATCTGGATCTTGGGCTGCTACGTACGAGACGTGTTTTACGCCACACGCGGCCATTGACACATTTGGCAGTATTAAACAAAGTCCTAAAAACAATGAAAAAAATCTCATACCCTTATCCCCCTTTTTATGCCGAAAATAAACAGGCGTTTAAAAACGACATTTCAATTTGTATTCTAATGTCCTTATTTTACCATATTTTTCACCCCCGACCAAGAACAAATTTACGCCATATCCAGGGTCGCCGGGGAAAATACAAAACAATGCTATATTTATAAAAAAATTATTTATCGTATGCGCGCACACAGGATTTCGCCCGGCGCACAGCCACATTTTTTATTTATATTCTGAAACCATTTGATTGATTTGCGCCGCCAAAACCAAATCAGACTGTTTCTGTTTTTCAATTTGCGCCAGGCCATAAACAACCGTTGCGTGATCGCGACCGCCAACATAACCACCAATTTCAGCCAACGACAGGTTTGTTGCGCCCTTTAATACAGCCATCATTGTTTGGCGTGCGATAACCAATGCACGTGCGCGACCGCGACCGCAAACCGCGTCATACGAAACGCCCAACTTTTCACACATATTGCGAACCATCGCCAATGGTGTCTTGGCACGCTGTAATGTGTCCGCCAACAGGCGCGACGCAACCGTCATATCAACCGATGCACCCATCAAATCTGTATATGTTTTAATCTTGGTCGCAATGCCAGAAATCAAATGACCGTCGGCCGATGTCCGCGATGCCAATTCAGTTGCAACGTTCGCGCTGACCCCGGCGCGCATCAACATTACACGACGAACGTTTGCATTGGGCGCGACAACATCTGCGACCAGGCCAGATGCCATAACAGACTGGGCGCGACGGTCAAAACCCGTCAGGTTGTTTGGCGCAGTGCACGCTGTTAAAACAATATTCTTGCCGGCGTTGCGCAAATCAGATACCAACTGGATAAATTCGTCGCACGTCGCACGCTTGCCCCCCAGTGCCGTAACGTCGTCCAAGATAAATGTGTCGCAATTACGACAATAATCCTTGAACGCAAATATTGTGCGATCATGCAACGCGCGTGTGAATTCCGATACAAACTGGGCGCCTGTCATCATAATCGTACGACCAAACGACGCAGAACAAATGCAACGCGCCAACAACGATTTGCCACAACCAGACGCACCATAGATAAACAATGGCGAAAACGCAACGTGGCCAGATGCCAATTTCTTGCACGCAGATAATACAAACGCATTTTCATCAGACGCAACAAATTCATCAAAGTCCGCCACATTATCACGCGCAACCGGCGCCGGTGAAAATGTCTGGGTCGCGTTGTCGTTGGCAACCGATGTCGCCACGGACGTATTACGAACAGAAATTTTTACCGCCAAACCAAATTCATCTGCAACAGATGTCAATAACGCACCATAGGCCCCAGAAATAAAATCAGCCGAAAACTGATTCTGGGCAACCAAGGCCAACACGCCGTCTGTGATATTAAATTGTAATGGTGAAATCCAGGACGTGAACGCAGCAGAATCCATTTTTGCGGCAATGGCCCCCTTGATAGTTTCCAAGTCAGTCATTTTTTTTGTCGCCGCTGCCTGCATGTCGTTTCTCCTTCCTTTCAGAGTTTCCTGCCAGCGCAAGAGTGTAAAAATCACCTGCACATAAACGCTAAATTTTACTGGGTCATAAAATTTAGTGTTTATGTTAGCCCTACTTTTAAACCCTCTCGCTTTTTGTTTTTGGACCGAGCGTTTTACTTCTCAATCGTTTTGGATACGTCAGTTAAGTTATAAGATATATTTTGATTTTCAACAAAATGTTAAACGTTTTTTTAACATTTATTTTTTGACAACGATTCGTTTTTTTGCCAGATTTCCGCGCTTTGTATATACACTGTATAGACATAAAAAGTTTTATACGCGAACATATCCGCCCGTCGTTTTTCGCACCAACCCCTGCAATTCCAAGACCACCAAATCGCGTTTTATTTCCGAAATATTTTTTTTGACAATTTCTGCCAATACAGAATCGGATACCGGAATTGTTCCTATTTTATCCAACAGCGAATTTTCCGATTCGCCTTGTTCTGATTTTTTTTGCTTTTGTTCTGATTTTTTCATCACGGTAAAAAAATCAGACGCGCCAACGCACAATTCTGCGATTCCTGATTTTATCAACGAATTCGGTCCAATCCCACGGGAATCCGACGGATGCGACGGTATCGCGTATATTTTTCGCCCAATGTCATTTGCGAATCGGGCGGTTCGCATACTGCCGGAATTCATATCTGCCTCGCCCAGAATCAATTTTTCCCCGATTCCTGCGACCCAGCGATTGCGCTGGACAAAATTTGTTGCCACTGGAACGAATCCGACCGGCATTTCACTGATAATAACACCACGCGCCAATATTTCTTGATACAGCGATTCGTTTTCAGTTGGCCAAATATAATCGGCCCCGCCGGCCAAAACCGCGATTGTCTGGGCATTACCCACCGCACGCAACGCACCACGATGCGCGGCGGTGTCTGTTCCAATGGCCATACCAGACACAACTGCAATCCCGTGCGTGGCAAATTGCGTTGCCATATCTGCGATAAATTCCATACCGGCGGCCGTTGCGTGACGTGTTCCAACCATTGATACCGCACTGTGACGCAATGTTTCCAGATTTCCGCGCGCCGTAATTACCGGCGGATGATTTCGCACACTGCGCAGACGCGCCGGATACAAATCATCATCATCACATATATAATGTATATCCAATTCTGATGCGCGTGCCATTTCACGCATAACCGAATCGCGATGTGCCACCGTCGGATTCAGTGTCGCCACCGCCGCCGCCACATCCCCATCAAATCGCGCAATCAAGTCGTTATAACGCGCCGGCCCAATGCCTGGCGTGCGCAGAATCAATAATTTATCCAACAAATTATTCATACCAATCATATAACCAAAATCACATATATATTAAAAGTAAAAAACGTCCCAGATGTGGGACGTTTTTTAATCTGAACACTTATATAATTACGATTCCCAGATTTGCAACAGGCCTTCGTAATCAAATTTCTGGCATTCTTCGGGCTTTTCCGTGCCTTTCCAAATGTCTTTGTCACATTCAGTGCGTAATGCTTTCAGCTGGCGACCGAATTCTTCGTATTCTGCCGCCTTGTCTTTCTTTAATACCAGCAACTGACTGCGCAACTGTTCATTTTGACTCAGCGATTTTTGTCCTTCAACCGAACCACCAATCAACTTGTTTCCGAACAATTCCATAATACCGACACCAACGGCCGCGCCACCAACCGCGCCACCAACCGTTGCCCAGGTACGTGCAGACTTTTTCGCGTCCAAAATACGTTTTTTAATCGTGCCTTCGTCCGCCCATTCGCCACACGTAATTGTGCGTCCCATTTCAAAATATTTCGCCGGAACATCGGCCACGCTGATTTTAGAATCAGACGATTTCAATTCAACACGAACAAAGCACGTATTGTTTTTCGGTTCTTCTACGTCTTCTACCATACTGGCATAATTGTTCAGGTTGCTGTATCGCGATGCCCAAACAAACGTATTTCCAATGCCGATATTATTATTTATGCACGCGTTTTTTTCTTTTTCGCGCTTATCAACAACCGGTGCCGCCACTGGGGCTGGTTCAACACGAACGCTGGACTTGCTAACATCGGCCGACGCAACCGAACTGACACTTGTTGATGTCGCCATCGCCGCCAGTTGATTTTTGGACGCAATTGCGCGTGGCGCACTTTCCACCATTTGTGCCTGGACAGAACGACGGGACTGGCCCGCAGGTGTCAACGCAACCGCCGGCGACACAACCGCACAACATAAAACAAACGAAAATATTTTATTCATTATATATCCCCCCTGGGTACATTCTTTGGGGATATTATACCATAAAATCCACTTAAAATAAAGGCGAAATACAATCAAGGCGGTCAAATATTGACCGCCTTGATATTATTTTTTCCATTTCCATTCTATTTTGGATTCTGTGCCACCGACCAGACGACCGATGTTTTCACGATGTCGCCACAGGCATACCAACGCAATCGCTAAAAACGCAAAACCTATTTGCACGTCCATAACGAAACCCAGAATCGGCATTAAACAGAATACAACAACCGCACCCAATGACGAAATCCCCGAAGTCAGCGCGACAATCAACCACTCTATCCCGCATATTACAAACATCAATGGGTTTATCGCCAACAGCACGCCGAACAGTGACGAAATCCCCTTGCCACCATGGAAACGCAACCACACAGGATAGCAATGCCCAATAATCGCAACAAATCCACACCACGCGCCAAACGCCGCGCCGCCCAACGCACGCCCCAGCAATACTGCAACGATTGCTTTGGCCATATCCAGCAACCAAACAACCCCGGCCATACGCAAACCACCCACGCGCATAACGTTTGTTGCACCGATATTACCACTGCCAACCTTGCGCAAATCGCCCCGCCCCATCAGGCGCGTGAACACCAATCCCATAGGGATAGAACCCAATAAATAAGAAATAATTATCGTAATTGCATATATCATTTTATTTTTCCTTGATTTTGTGTTTGTTTTTTATAGAATAACAGGAAACTTTCATAAATAAAAGGAAAATAAAGTGGCAAATCATAAGTCATCTGAAAAAAGAATTTCTGTCACGGCCAAGAAAAATGCCGTGAACACCGCCCGTCGCAGTGCTGTTAAAACTGCTACGAAAAAGGCATTGGTTGCAATTGAATCTGGGGACAAGGCTGCGGCAACAACCGCTGCACGTGCCGCAGAAAGCAAGATTATGAAATCTGCTGGCAAGGTTATGCCAAAACAGCGTGCTGCACGCAAGATTTCACGTCTGGCGAAAAAAGTTTCCAAAATGGCATAATGCCGTTGTGGCAAAATATATTTGGCGCACATTTCTGTGCGCCTTTTGTTGCATAAAAAAACGCCCCACAATCTGGGGCGATTTTTATTTGCTTTTTTCGTTTTTCCCTGGCCGGGGGCCATTGCCCCACGGGGACTTTATTTTGTCCCGACAATGCGCGCCACAACCACGTTCTGTCGCACCAGGGTGCGTTGACGCGACGCGCTTACACAAAATAAAAAAACCGGCATTTGCCGGTTTTATTTTTTAATTCAGTGGCGCACCCCAATGCTGTTGTATTGTGCGTTCTGCGTCCATCGGGCTGACCAACACCTGGGGCGTCAGGATAACGACCAGTGTATCACGTGTCGCCGTTGTTTCGCGCGAACCCGACAGTGCCATAAAGTCTGGATCACCCAAACCATAACGCGTATCGTTATTGGTCTGTTTTTCAAATCCAGATACAACCAACATCTGGCCAGATTCCATAATAACTTCTTGCATAAAACTGCGTTCTTCTACTTCGGGCAACTGTAATGTCACCTCGCCAATGGTTTGGGTTGACATTTTCAGCAATTCACGCACCGACATACGGAACAGCAACAGAATCTTGCCGTTTTCCAAAACATTTGGCAACAGTTGCATTGAAAATCCTGTTTCCAAATCGTCCTGGTCAACAGTGCTGGATTCAACCGTTGTAAAATTACGTGATTCAAAACGTTTGATGTATCCTGTGGTCTTGGTATTGTTCACAGGTGCCACACGGTTGCTGCGCGTTGTGACGCCAACGTTTGTGACCAACGATACCTTGCCCTGCTTTGCCAATGCTTCTATCAATGCGTTACTGCCTGCGCCACGTGCCAGCGAACCATTTTTAATCTGGTCTGGGGTATATGCACCCGGAACTGTTGACGAGCCTTCTATGTGTGTCGCCCCTGTCAATCCCGACACCGTATTAGACAGAACTGCGATGTTCATTGAACTGGCCTCGGTCGTGGCCAAATTATTTTTCGGATTTGCAACAATATTCAGCCCAGACGCACTGTTGATCGCCGCCGCCAGATTCAGGCCAAATGCCGAATCGTTTGAAATTGACACCTGTAAAACTTTGACGTCAATGGTCACCAACTGGGACAGACGTTTATTCTGTTTGTTGATATATTCGCCAACGCGCGTCAAAACCGACGGTGGCGCAGTGACGGTGATTGTTCCCAAACTGCGCGACACGGTAAAGTCTGCATTATCAGTCTTGCCGATAATCCCAGAAATTGCCTTTTCAATTTCGTCCCACTCTTTTAACGTGGATTCCAACGCAACCTGGTTGCCATCATCGGTTTGAACGGCAGTCTGGTATGATACATCAGTCCCCAGCGCATATAATGTAAATGTCTTGGTTTCTGTTTCATAGAAAACGATTGACGTTTTATCATAATACCACAGCAAATCTAAATCCGTCGCCACCTGGGACAACAGGCCAGACAATTTGCCGGTATATGCAACATTGATTGTCTTTTTCAATTTTTCAGAATTCACCTGGCTGTCAATTTTAATCGGGATTCCCGTCATAGAATGAACGTCATTTGCCAAGACCTGTAATGTGACAGGTTCATTTAACAAAATTGTAATACCAGTATCTGTTTCAAATTGTGACGGCAAATTATTTTTGTGTTCCAAAACCGTTGACTTGTTGCCCAACCATACGCCCTCGGACATAGAAACGGTATCGCCACTGGCCACCTTGGCGCGCGGATTTTTGGCCATTTCAAATGCGTCATACGCATTGATAAAATCCTGGTCAACTGTTGACGCCACCTTGGCAGATTCTTTGACTGTGCACCCGGCCAGTGCAAGAACCAACGCGCCGCACATAAAAATTATCTTTACTGGTTTTATCATTTATCCTTCTCCCTGTGACGATGGTTGACACAATCCCACAATTTTTATTCTTCGCCTGTTGAAATTACCAAGACGCGATTTCCCTTGTAAAACTTTGCATACGGGATTGGGGTTGCGCGTCCAAAATTACGAACCAATGCCGACGCAACGTCAACAAAGCGTCCTTTGAATACCGCGCTGGCTTCTATTGGATATTCACGCGATGTCGCCCAAACCAAATCCCAACCTTCTTTGTCGCACCAGTTCTGTAAAACCTCGCGCAGGGTTTGACCATTTGCAACAACCCACGAACGCACTTGGTCTGTGACCTGTTGTGCAGGTTCTGCATCGGCCGATGCATTTACAGAAATTTCTGTTTCTTCGGTCACGATTTCGCCATTTTCATCAGTCACTGTTTTTTCCATTCCCATCTTGGCCGCAAATGCGTCATATCTGTCAGAATACTTTGCACAGTTTTTGCGTCCGCTGCGCGCAACAGACAAAATCGCACCGCCGTCATCTTCCAGCATTTCGCGATGCAACAGTGGCATTTCCGACCCAGAATTGCATTCGTCATCAAATCCAACCGGTATCTGGGTTCCGTGCAACATATTTGCCCCACCGGACCAATCGCCAAACCCATTGCCAGTTGTCCCCAGATTAAAATTATTTTCAACAACCAAATCCGCACCTATTTTTGAAACGATACGAATATTGTCCGTCTGTTTATCCTGGGCGCACGCACCATCTTCGCACGCGATTTCAACGTCTGCATCAGACCCGGCCATCGGCCACACAGGCACCGCCGTCTGGGAGACGGTTTCAACTGTTTCAACCTGTTGATTCACATCCGAGGTTTTATCCTGGGTATAAAAAACCTCGCTCGTGACGACCTGGGGCAGTGATTCTGCGGCAAAGCAATAGCCGGCCGCCGTCGCAAACATTGCAAAAACTAAAATCTTACGGAACATAAAAACTTCCTTTCCTGAATAAGTTATCTTATTTTTTTACTTATTATAACAATTTGACCGAATCTGTGCAAGACCAAATCGCACAACAGACTTTATTATATTTTCAAGATAAAATCGCACGAATCGGCAAAAGATGTTATACTGGACACATCAAACACAGTATCAAGGAACAGAATATGCAAAACACGTTGATTTTAATTGGAATTTGTGCCTCGGTTATAATATCTGGGGGAATATTTGCCCTGTTTTTGGGAATGCAGCGTCGCATACGCGATATGTCCAAGACATTGACATATCAGTATAACCTGATTGTAAAAATTCAATCTGTGTTAAAAAATAAATCTGCGACAAACGCGGTTGCCGAAAACGCAGAAATGATTTACCAGGATTTATTACAAAACCTGATTCCAGTTATGGCGGCGATTGACGTTATGCCCCGCACGACCCCCGAACACCCATTGTGGCGCGCCCTGGGCGGAATACTGGACGAGTATTCAAAGAATCCATTTGTGCTGGAAAAACTGCGCAGATGTATTAAACTGGACGCCGAGGTTGCACGCAACATTGACAACTATATGAACCGCGCCGACGGATTCTTGCAGCACCTTAGCAAGACAGAACCTGATGGAATTTTGGCGGCAACATTTACAGACGGTCTGTTGGGGCAATCACTGACGTTCTTTGCCCAGGCGCGCGCCCTGGCCGCACAAAACAATGACTAGATGGCAAAACTGACCGAAAATCTTGTTCGTGAAATATCGCAAATCCGTGACGAGCCGGCCTGGCTGACCCAGTGGCGCATATCTGCGTTGCACGCCTGGCAACAAATGCGCGAACCACATTGGGCCGAATTTGATTATGCCCCGATTGACTATGACGGATTGAATTACTATAACACGCCCCAACCCATTGATAATTCTGATTTAAAACGCACGTATGAAAAAATGGGACTGCCTGAATCAGAACAGCGCGCACTGTTGGGTATGGCAACCGACACCGTCATTGACAGCCGATCTGTTCATACGTCTTATACCGAAAAATTAAACGCGCTGGGGATAATATTTTTACCATTTTCAGACGCCGTGCGCCAGTATCCAGAACTGGTAAAAAAATATTTGGGCAGTGTGGTTCCTGCGACCGACAATTTCTTTGCTGCGTTAAACGCGGCGGTATTTTCAGACGGCACATTTGTATATATTCCGCCAAACACAAAATGCCCCATTGACCTGGCCAGTTATTTCAGAATAGAAACCGCCAAAATCGGACAATTTGAACGCACACTGATTATTGCAGACACAGGCGCAGAATTATCGTATATGGAAGGTTGCAGCGCACCACGTCGCCCGGCCCATCAATTACACAGTGGGGTTGTTGAAATCATCGCACTGGACAACGCACGCGTAAGATATGCAACCGTCCAGAACTGGTACGCCGGCGAAATGCGTGGCAACAAAAATGTTGGTGGGATTTTAAATTTTGTGACCAAACGCGGTCGCGCCGCCACGAACGCAACCATTGACTGGACCCAGGTTGAAATCGGTTCGGCTATGACGTGGAAATATCCATCAACTGTTTTGGCCGGCGATGGCGCACACAGTGATTTTTATTCACTGACCATTACGCGTGGGGCGCAACTGGCCGATACAGGAACGAAAATGATTCATATCGGAAATAATACCGTATCAAATATTGTTTCGTATGGCGTTGCGTTGGATAAATCCAATCAGACGTTTCGCAGTTTGGTGTCTTTTTCGGGCCGTGGCGGAAAAAACGCATCAAAGTGTGACACGCGCATAATTGGCAATGACGCCGTGGCAAATACGTTGCCGACAATTATTCACACAAACGCCGAAAACACCCAGAGTCACGAGGCCACAACCGGTGCCATTGACGCAAATCAATTATTGTTTTTGACCCAATCTGGCATTGCCCAGGACGTGGCAACGGCACTGATAATCGGCGCATCAGCGGCACCAATTATATCGCGCCTGCCGATGGAATTTTTGGTTGAATCAAAGCAACTGATTCAAATGGCACTGGCACAATCACAGGATTAAATATGTTAGAAATAAAAAATTTATCTGTATCACTGGACGGGAAAAAATTATTGACAGATATCAATCTGACAGTTGCGGCCGGCGCACGACATTTACTGGCCGGTCACAACGGTTCTGGTAAATCAACACTGGCGGCCGTTATTGCCGGAAATCCGCTGTATAGCGTTGATTGCGGACAAATAATTTTTGACGGTCGCGATATAACCCAGGAAAACACAACAACGCGTGCGCTGTTGGGAATATTTCTGGGTGCACAAAATGTGCCAGAAATACCTGGACTGACCGTTCTGTCTTTTTTAAAGCACGCCTGTGCCGCACACGCACATTTTCAAACAGGTCGCGATTTATCAATGGGTGATTTTTTGAAAAACCTGGAAACGGTCCGCACAGAATTAAATATACCCAAAGAATGGCTGAATCGCAGTGTCAACGTCGGTTTTTCGGGGGGTGAACGTAAACGTCTGATGCTGTTGCGCCTGAAAATGATTGCGCCACGTTTTGCAATCCTGGACGAACCAGATTCTGGCGCAGACGCAGAAACCCAACACCTGATTGCCACAACAATACACAATATGCCAGAAACAACATTTATGTTTATCAGCCACCAGCCTGATTTTACAAAAATGGTCCAGCCATCTGATATAACAACTTTGTCTGGTGGACATATTATGATAGAATAGTTGACATAAATAACAACAAAGGACGAACTAAAATGAAACAACAACCAGAATCTATATCATTGTCTGCCTGGACACTGTGGCGGCCATTGCTTTTTGCAGCTCTGTCATTTGCGATTATGTGTGGGGTATCGGCAATTTATTTAATTGTCGCGCCACTTGTCAGTGGTGCGCCTGCGATGTGGCCACTGTGGTTTTTGTTTGCCATTGGCATCACAGGAACGACATATTTTATGTTGCGACGTATGCCACGCGGTGATTTATCCCAGCGCGGTTTTATTGCCCTGAACAATATGCAGGTCATTGTAATGTATCTGGCCCTGTTTGGCACGATTATTATAACGACACAACTGCAACGTATTGCGTACCAGATGATAATGATGGGACGCGCCGGCAATACAATGTTGGTATTCGCTGTTGGTGTTGCATCAATATTTGCCCTGTATATTTTGGGGTTGGGGTTATCAAACCTGTATGCAAAATTCCGTCGCGTACGTTCAATGGGCGTTCCGGTCTGGGCGGCGATTCTAAGTCTGCCTTTTTCGTTCGGCCTGTTATGGATTCCGGGATATATTTTGCCAGATAACGCCAAGGTAAAATCTTGTGTCACTGTGCGTTCTGCGTGGTATGAAAAACTTACCAATAAAATTGCTGGCAGTATAGTGACCAGCACATTGGCATTTGTTATATTGATGTTGTTGTCTGGCCTGTTGTTGGGGGCGCAATCATTGCTGATTACTGGTATTTTATTGCTGGCGTTTTTTGCGTGGCGTTTTATTTATGGTGCCGCGAAATTCCAGAAAAACATCAGTGGTGTTTATTCTTGGTTTGCAGTGGCAACAAACATAATTATGATTATCGCAACGATTGTTTTGATTGCTGTGAATACAACCACAGCGACACAAAATGTGACCGTGAATATTTCTGACACGACACAATTGACTGAATAAAAAACGCGCTATATGCACGTTTTTGTGGCATACAAGGATTTTTTAACAATGAATGGATTGATACTTTTTTCCGGCGTTGTGTTTCTGTTATGGCTGGGACGCGTGATTTTAATCCCACTGTTGGTGGCAACATTTTTGTGGTATTTAATAAATGCGATTTCGGCCTATTGTCGCAAGATTTTACCATTTCGCGACGACGCTGCACGCACCCAGCACAGTTTTCTGTCCGTGCTGTTTGATTGGTTGGCCAACTGTATCGGCATTGGTGCGTTGGTGGGTTTGGTATGTCTATTTATTGTCCAGGTGCGACCAATGTTTTTGGAATTGGTTGTCGCCCTGCCCGCGATTCAGAACAAACTGGTTGATTTGGGCGTGATGTTATCACACACCATCGGCATAAAATTTGATATGTCAATGATTCCAAACGTGGCAAAAATGGCAACCAACGTCGGCGTATCGTTGGCCGGTATGGCAACAACAATCGGTATGATCGTTATCTATTTATTATTTATGTTCGTTGAACAAACGACATTTGATAAAAAGTTTTCGGCCCTGTTTCCAAACCGTTCCCAGTCCAAGAAAATGCGCTATATCGTGGACAGCATTGATACAAATATGAAAAAATATTTGTTTATGAAGACATTTATTTCCGGCGCAACTGGTATATTGGCGTATCTGTGGTTGCATTTCCTGGGATTGGAATTTGCCGGCGTCTGGGCGTTTATCGTATTTATCACCAGTTATATACCAACGATTGGCGCAATCATTGCGTGCAGTCTGCCAATTTTATATTCCCTGGCGGTCAGTCCGAATTTACAAACACCCGTATTGGTGGCCGCAGGTTTGATTGGATTGCAAATATTACTGGCCAATATTATTGAACCAAAATTGACCGGCAAAACATTAAACCTGTCAACGTTGGCGATACTGATAAACCTGGTATTTTGGGGATTACTGTGGGGCGTTGCCGGAATGTTTTTCAGCGTTCCGTTATTGGTGGCAACGTTTATTATTACCGCCCAATTTGATTCCACCCGTTGGATTGCTGTTTTATTATCCGCAGATGGAACAATCCCAGACAAACGTGAATCTTGATAAATAAAAAACGCGCTGGATACATCAAATCCGGCGTTTTTTATTGCGCACGATGTATTAAACTGATTGCATTTTCCAATATCACACGCGCCGACGCAGAATCCAGTTTTTGTTTTATATCCGCCCGACGCACCCGTCCCATCTCGGCTTGTGCGGTAATGCTGGAATAACTCTCGTCAATGAAACAAATTGGCAAATCCGTCACCTGGGCCAATGCAGATGCAAATTCACGCACGCGCGATGTCGTATCAGATTCTGTGCCATCTGAATACAGTGGCAACCCAATCACAATGCCCACCGCACGTTCCCCAGACGCCAAATCTGCGACCGCACGTGGCAATGTGCCATCGCGACCACCGGCAATTGCTGGGCGTGTGAACACAAATTCGCGTGACGCGTCCGATACCGCAACCCCGGTGCGCGCCGCGCCCCAGTCAATTCCAACAATACGTCCTGTCCGCGGAAAAGCCTTGAAATCTGGCAGAATCATTGTATAATTTCCTCTGATTAAATAATAGGATTTGAAATGGCGTTTAGCAAGCAACAATTACAGAAATTTGCCAACCTTATCAGGATTGAAATTTCTGATGAAAAACTGGAACAGATGAATATTGATTCCGTGATTGATTGGCTGGATAAATTACAGAAAATTGATACACGTGGGATTGAACCGATGTTAAATCCGGCTGAACACAAATTACCAACACGTGCCGACGTGGTCACTGATGGCAACGTTCGTGACGCGATTATGGCAAACACCCCGGACAAGGCCGGCGTATCACGCGGATATTTTGCAGTTCCAAAAGTTATGGATGGTGAATAAAAATGATAGATTTAACGATTACCCAGGCATTACAGAAATTAAAATCTCGCGAAATCAGCGCAACCGAATTGACACGCGCACATTTAAATCGCATTGAAAAATACGGCACAAAATTAAATTGCTATATCACACTTACGCCTGAACGCGCCCTGGCGGATGCGGCGGCGGCCGATGCACGTTATGCAAACGGCACAGCCGGCGTCCTGGACGGTATTCCCATTGGAATGAAGGATTTATTTGCCACGCGTGGCATACGAACAACAGCTGCATCGCGTATGCTGGAAAATTTCGTACCAGAATATGAATCAACTGTATCCCAGAAATTTATTGATTCTGGTTCTGTGTTGCTGGGTAAAACCAATCTGGACGAATTTGCGATGGGGACGTTCAGCAAGACCAGTTTCTTTGGTACGCCAATCAATCCGTGGCATTTGAACGAAAATTTAACAGCCGGCGGTTCATCTGGCGGTTCAACCAGTGCCGTTGCCGGTGGCCTGGCAATGGCGGCAACGGGGACGGATACTGGTGGATCAATTCGCTTTCCGTCGGCAATCACGGGTCTGGTTGGAATGAAGCCGACATACGGTTTATGCAGTCGCTGGGGTTGCGTTGCATTTGCGTCCAGTCTGGATACCCCGGGTCCAATTACACGCACAGCCGATGACGCTGCGCTGTTGTTATCTGTTATGGCCGGACACGACCCCAAGGATTCAACCAGTGAAAAAAATGGTTTCGCGTTTTCTGGCGAACTGGAACCGATTATCGGCAACGGGAAAAAATTACGCGTCGGTATTATCAAAGAATTTGCAGACGTTCAAATCTCGGCCGATATGAAACGTGTTTTTGACGCGCGAATCGCTGATTTAAAATCGGCTGGTGCAGAAATAATAGAAGTTTCAATTCCAAACATTTTGGACGCGCTGGCGGCGTATTACATCATCGCCCCGGCCGAGGCATCATCAAACCTGGCGCGCTATGACGGTATGCGTTATGGTCTGCGCGTAGAAGGAAACGATTTAATTGACACATACAAGAAAACACGTGCCGCTGGCTTTGGCACAGAGGTTCAACGTCGTATGATTGTCGGCACGGCCGTTTTATCCAGTGAATCGTACGAGGTTTATTTTATGCAGGCCGCACGTGTCCGCCGTATGATTTCAGACAGTTTCAATGCCGCGTTTGCACAGTGTGATTTAATATTGTGCCCGGCCAGTGCCGGCACCGCGATGCCATTGGATTCTGATTTGACACCACTGGAATATTACGCATTGGATTTATTTACGGTTGCAATGAACCTGGCCGGTGTTCCTGCGTGCAGCGCACCTGCGGGATTGGCGGCGAACGGATTGCCATTGGGAATCCAGGTTGTTGGTCGTCGCTTTGACGATATGCGTGTTTTGCAACTGGCAAAACATATCCAGGAATTCAGCGGCGTTGACAATCGTCCAACTGTAATTATGGGGGAATAAAAAAAGCGCGCAAAACGCACGCACAAATAAAAATGGTGGCTAGGAACGGAATCGAACCGCTGACACAGGGATTTTCAGTCCCTTGCTCTACCAACTGAGCTACCTAGCCAACGCGAGACGCATAATAAGATACTAAACAAAAAAAAGCAAGGAAAAATAAAAAATGTTTACGATAAAGGGCAAAACAGGTGATTGGGAACTGGTTATTGGATTAGAAACGCACATTGAAGTGTTGTCTGAATCCAAATTATTCAGTGGTGCATCGGCAAACTATAATCCGACAATCGCCCCCAACACCCAGGCTTGTATGGTTGACGTTGCGATGCCTGGTATGTTGCCAGTATTGAACGAATACTGTGTTGAACAGGCGATTAAAATGGGACTGGGACTGAACGCCGAAATTTCCCACCACAGTAAATTTGCCCGTAAACAGTATTTTTACCCTGACCTGCCCCAAGGATACCAGATTTCACAACCTGCCGAAGAACCACCGGTTGTCGGTCGTGGCTGGGTTGAAATTATGGGTGACGATGGCAATCCTAAAAAGATTTTCATTGAACGCGCACACCTGGAACAAGACGCCGGTAAATTAAAACACGACGTTCATCCGACAAAATCTTTTGCAGACTATAACCGCACAGGTGTCGCGTTGTTGGAAATCGTCACGTTCCTGGACGTGAAAAATCCAGAAAACAATTCTTATATTTCGTCCCCTGACGAGGCCGAACGCTATCTGCGTGAAATTCGTGAAATCGCACGCGCGTTGGGCGTATCCAAGGCAAATATGGAAGAAGGCTCTATGCGCGCAGACGTGAACGTATCTGTACGTCCGGTCGGTTCAAATGAATTTCGCACACGCACAGAAACAAAAAATATGGTGTCATTTAAATTTATTAAATCCGCCATTGAATACGAGGCGCGTCGCCAAATTGAAATCTATGAAAACGGTGGCACCGTATCCCAGGATACAATGCGCTATAACCAGGGCGACGGCACAACGTCTGTTATGCGCAGCAAAGAAGACGCACTGGACTATCGCTATTTCCCAGACCCAGATTTATTACCATTGGATATCACAGATGAACAAATTGAACGCGTTCGCAAAACTATGCCTGAATTACCGGCGGCAACGCGCGCACGTTATATAAACGAATATGGACTGTCTGAATATGACGCCGCACGTTTAACAGAAACAACGGACATTTCGCACTGGTTTGATACGGCAATCGCAGGCAAGCCTGCACGTGCAAAACCGATTGCAAACTGGATGATTTCAGAACTGTTTGCGCACGCTGAAAATTGGGACGTAAAAAACGCTGTGGATACAGCTGAGCCTGGCCTGCCGCGAATTATTCGTCCATCAGATTTGTCCGAATTAGTTGATATGATTACAGCAAATGAAATCAATGGCAAACAGGCCAAAGATATATTCATAAAAATGCTGGACGGTGAAACTGGCACCCCACGCGAAATCGCCGACAAATTTGGTATGAAACAAATTACAGATACATCTGCCATAGAGGCTGTGATTGATGAAATCATCGCGGCATCTGCGCCCCAGGTTACACAATACAAGGCCGGCAAAACAGGATTGCTGGGATTCTTTGTGGGCGGCGTAATGCGTGCCACCCAGGGCAAGGCAAATCCGGCCGTTGTAAATGAAATATTGTTGCGTAAATTATCATAATAAAAAAACAAAAGGACGAAAAAATGAAAATCGTGACCATCATAGAAGATAACGCAATCACCGGTGTTCGCTATGGCGAAATTGAAATTCCAGATACTGAAATATCTTTACTGCACAACAGCGCACTTCGGAACTATGCCCGCAACCTGAAATTACGCACCGATTATATTCATCGCGCGGTGGCAAAACAACGTACCAAAAGCAAATAATAAAATATGAAAAAATTTTTTATCCAAACATTTGGTTGCCAGATGAATGTATATGATGGCCAACGCATTGCGGCAATGCTGGCCCATCACGGATTGACACAAACCGACGACGTCACCGACGCAGACATAATTATATTAAACACGTGTTCTGTCCGGGAAAAGGCAACGAACAAGGTCTATTCGGCATTGGGCCGTATTCGCAAAGAAAAAAAGCCCACTGCCCTGTTCGGCATTGTCGGTTGCGTTGCACGCGAAAGCGGCGCAGATGCATTTAAACGTATCCCAGATTTGAATTTTGTTTTGGGCCCACAAAGTTATCACAAACTGCCTGAAATTTTAACCAGCCCAGAAACACGTTTATTAAATATAAATCTGGGCGGATTGGAAAAGTTTGACGAACTGCCCCAGATGACCACATCACCATCTGTTGCGTATATCCCAATCCAAGAAGGCTGTAATCATTGTTGCACATACTGCATTGTGCCATATACACGTGGCCGCGAAATATCACGCCCATTTGACGACATTGTGCGCGACACAATTCACGCTGCCCAAACAGGCGCGATTGAAATTTGTTTTCTGGGGCAAAACGTCAACGGTTATAAATACACCGACAACACCGGGAAAATATGGCGTTTATCCGATTTAATCCGCGCCGCGGCAAAATTGGATAACATAAAACGGATTCGCTTTACATCTAATTATCCAACAGAAATGACCGATGATTTGATTGAAATGTTCCGAACAGAACCAAAATTACTGCCATTTTTAAATATGCCTATACAAAGCGGGTCGCCCAATGTATTGACAAAGATGAACCGTCCGTATTCGCTAAATCTATATATAGATATAGTTGACAAATTACGCTCTGCCCGTCCTGATATTCAAATATCCAGTGACTTTATCGTCGGATTCCCGGGTGAAACAGATGACGATTTTGAACAAACGATGGAAATCGCCCGTCGCATAAAATATATAAATTCGTATTCATTTAAATATTCACCGCGCCCCCATACCGCTGCGGCTGTAATGCCTGGCCAAATCCCAGAACAGATAAAGGCGGCACGTCTGGCAAAACTGGACGGATTTCTGAACGAACTGCAACGCGAATTTAACGAAAGCTGCATTGATAAAACATTCAGTTGCCTGTGCGAGGGCCCCGACAAAACCGGTAATCATCTGGTATATCGCACCCCGTATATGCAACAATGTATTGTTGATGCATCTGACAATGCGCCAACGGTCGCAAACATAAAAATTACTGCGGCAAACAAGGCGTCATTGCGTGGCGAAATCGTAAAATAAAAAATATCAGAACATTGCGCGTCCACCAATGGACGCGTGATATGTCGTCCCAAATTCAGAATTTATAATTCCAACATTCATATCAACACCGGCGTCATCTGCCTGCGACCAAAATGCAACCCCCAGCGCGGCACCAACATCGCCATGCGCACTGGCCCGAACACGCACGCCATAATCATACGCAAAATCATCTGTTCCGCCGGTTGTTGTAATATCCGTTCCAATATTTGTATCCAAATTATTTTCTGTGATGGCAACAATTTCTGTGTGACTGGCCGTCAGCCCTATGAACGGCGCAAAGACAAAATCGTCCATCGGATTTAAACGAACGCCAAAATCTGTTGCGCCATATAAATTTGTCCCGTGGGGCGCACTGTCAATATCATCGCCCACCAAAATAAAATCCACATCAAATTTCGTCGCACTGTGCCCCAGCATGGCACGGCCGATAAATTCACCATCATCATAAATTGTATAAATATTGCCACCCACGACGCGCGCATCAAAATCATTTATTTCATCAGACGCATTGATACAGCCAACGTATCCAGACGCACCAGCCGAAATAACATCTGTGATTTTTGCGTCCATACCGATTCGCAATCCTGTGATATAAAAATCATCGTTGTAAATAAAATCAGGCGACAGTGAAAACCCATTTTTGCCATTTGTCATCAACCCGAAAAACATTTCTGTTGTGTCCATTGCGCGCACAGGTCGCATTAAATTTATTGGTCGCAATCGCACAGAACGCGACATAACGCCGTTCAATGTGGACACGTCACCTGCCCTGTCCAGTGCGCGAAACAGTTTGTCATTTGGACGCGCGCGTCGCAATCTGTTCAAAAATTCGCCCGTTGAATTTTTCAAAATTTTTGCATAGTCTGTTTCACGCAACATTTGCACATATAATTTATGATTGATAATTTCTGCACGCGTTGCCATCAGCGAATTTCCCGGCACAGCATATACGTTAAGCGCGCCGTCGCCATTGATATTATCCAACACAGGCCCATTGCCAAACACGCCATCAATAATCAAATTTACATCACCAGATAATTCTATTTCTGGCGCATTGGTGATTGCGCTGTTCAAAATCAGTGATGTGTTTTCTAATATTATCTTGGTATTTGGGCCGGCGACACTGGTGATATTATTCAGCGATAACCGATTCGCATTTTGCACCAAAATCACGTAATCCATATCTGTGTCCAAATGCGTGACATCAGATTCAGAATTTATCATTTGAACCAAACGCGAATTTACCCCAGGCGTAAAACGCGCCTCTGAAATGTCGCCACCATTTCGCAACCGCAACATACAGCCATTACAAATATTTATTGTCCCGGCCAGTGTCCCGTTGTTTTCTATCAATAATGTTCGCTTGATATTTATTTCATTATAATAAACCTGGGCCATGTCACCGATAACAGCATTATCATACAGGTTTAATACATCGCCCCGATTCGCAGATTTAAATTCGCGCATCGCAGCACACGCCCCACCAAACACAAATACACTAAATAAAAATGTAAAAACAGTGCAATAGGCTTTCATATATGCAATCTAGCATATATGAAATTTTTCACAAAGGAAAAATATCCCACAGGTATGTCTGTGGGATATATGTTATTTTATTACATTTCCCCTGGTTTCACAACTGTTCCCCAGGCCGCCTTGTATCCGCCGTCACGCGTCAGATACAATTTCGCGTTATTCAGTTTTTCCGCCGTCAGGCCACGAATAACAAACGATTCTTGTAATCTGCCGGCTTTTTCAATACGCAGCATTGGCAACGTAATCGGCATTGCATTGTTTGCACAGCACATACCACTGCTGCATACGTTGCACGGATAGATGCGCATTGCATACGTCACGCCTGGACGCAAATCTTGCAAATCTATGTCCATTTTTAACCCAGCGTCAGATTCCATAAACTTTATATATCCCATTTTGGATTCGCCACCACGACTGCTGCGTGTGAACATCTTGGCCGCCACGTGATTGATTGCGGCATCTTCGTATGTCTGATAATAGACAACCGATTCGTTTTTGGCATTATGCACTTTTTTATGACTGCCGCACATCGTTGTACAGCCTGACAATAAAACCGAAACGGTCAATGCAGATGATAAAATAAAAACCTTTTTAACTGCGTTTTTCATAAGGATCTCCTTTGTTGTTCCTTGGGTTTTACAAAACAAATGATACATTATTTTCATCTGTATTTCGCCAGGTTTGAATTCCTAGGAATCGCCGGATTCTATGCACATAACGCGTTTTTTGTTTTCATACTAACTGTGCAGTTTGAAAAACGATTTTAACAACACGCTTGGCGAATATTGATGCTTGTTTATCGGGGTCAATTCTTTATCCAGCCCCATCAGATAATATACCGCGCGTTGGGCGGCACGCACCGAATATTCTACGGTAAAGACCACGTCATCGGGTTGTTCTGCAAATTGACTGACGAACCCCAGATTTTCATACCCGTTTGGATTTACGTCTGGCCGATTACCTGGGTGTCGCGGTTGAAATTGCGACGTTATATACGGCATTATACACGTGCGACATATAACGCCACGCATCATATCCGAATACTGTTTTTCGGGCACATGCAGATGTCCAAATAATTCTGTCATTATTTCGCGCCCCGTGCATTTATACATCGGCTTTTTCACATAGTCGCCGTCTGTGAACATATTCAACGAATACCCCCAGAATATATTTGTATCGTCCGGCTGATTTTTGAAATGCGGCTGACGCGCAACAACGATTGATAAACGCCAGGCCGATTCGCAAAATGTCACCAACGCCCCACCGCCGGGGTGATTCGTTGTAAAGCGTTGAATATATCCCAACACATCTGGATTATTATTGATTGTCGTCGTAAAAGACATCCACATACTTTCGTCTGGACGTCCACAGAATACATCTGGGTCGCCCAGTTCTGGACGGCCACGCGCCATACACCGCCACAGTTCAAATGACGGCGCATTATTTGCGCGATTGTATTTTGCGACGCTGTCCATTGCGGCCTCGGACGAATTATCGGTCATAGACCCGTTTGTCACCAGGACAATATCCGTTGGCCTTACCGACACCCGATGTGAACGCGTCTTGTCGCTGTATATAATGGTTTTGACAATATTGTGGCCGGCGCCGTCTGTTTCAAATTCAATATCTGTGACAGTTGCATTTAACATTATATTCACATCGTGCGCCGCCAGCCATTTTGCCATTGGGCAAACGATTGAATCGTATTGATTATATGCTGTACGCGCCACACCCGACAGTGTATGAATACGTGGGAATTCGTGCATAAAGCGCAACATATAGCGTCGCAATTCCGCCGCACTGGACCACGGCTGGAACGCAAACGTCGTCTGCCACATCAGCCAAAAATTAGTTTTGAAAAAGTGTTTGTTAAACACTTGGTCTATGCGTTTTGCGCCCAGTGTAATTTCATTTTCTATCAAAATCAGGCGTTCCATATCCAGACGGTCGCGCTGGGAAAATCCCATTTTATTTACATCAACCTTGGTGCCGTCTGCATTGACCAGGCGCGCACGCGCATGCGTTTTAAATTCGTCATTAAAATTCAAAAACTCACGTTCCATTTCCATATCTGGAAATTCCAACGACGGAATTGTTGTCATTATATCTTGCAGACATTCGTATGTCGGAATATTTAACATACGCCCACCACGAATCATAAATCCCCGTTTGGCATCACCACTGCCGTCCAGACTGCCGCCGGCGATTGGCAACGTTTCAAAAATATGAATATTTTTACCTGGCACACCTGCGTCACGTATCAGATATATCGCCGCCGCCATTGCCCCAACGCCCCCACCAACGATATACGCATTTGTATCTGTCGGATTGCGTTTAATTGAACTTTTTCCTGCTATCATTGTTTTCTCCATTGGTTTAATTTATTAAAATTATAACGACAATCACTACATCAACCCATAGGATACAAAGCATAAAAAAGACCGGATTTTATGCACATAGCGCAAAAAAATCGTCCATAAAATATGGACGATTTTGCATTACGACACAGGACACATCTAGAACATAAATCTGATGCCGACGTCACCACCAAAGTTATGCAACCCAGAATTGACATCTGCGTATGTATAACGTGCAGCAACATCAACTGCGAAATAATCCATATCAAACGAAACACCCAATGTTCCCATGGCGGCAACACTGCCACGGCTCTTGGAATGATTGTGTTCATCTGGGATTTTACGTTTCACGTCCGAGAATGCGGCACCAACACCCATTCCCATAAACGGACGAACGATCTGGTATCCACCGAATTCCCAGTAAGTATTCATTAACAACGTTTGCAATTTTGCATCTACGTCAATTTTTTTATTCGTATGGAACGAATCGTGATCTTTTAATTTGCTAAACATTGTCCATTCAATTTCTGTTCTGGCAGTATCACAGATTTCCAGACCTAATGCCGCGCGTCCCTGCCACACTGTATCGGTCATAGATTTTTTTGTATTATTAAAACTGTAATTCAGATTTGTGTATCCCAAACCGCCACGCAGGCCGATATAAGGATTCAAACCGAACAACTGCCAATCGCTGGTACGGGTTTGTGTGCCAGCAAACGCCGGGCACGCCAACAACACAGCCAGTGTTGATACGACTATTTTTTTCATACTTTCTCCTTTTTGTATTTGTTGTTAAAAACAGTTTCATTTCATGTCAACACTGTAATTCTATCAAAGCGAATTCAATCTTTGCATAGGTATGGATTCCAAATAAAAAACGCCGGAAAACGGCGTTTGTATTTTTGGTAGACGCGCAGGGATTGGCTGCGCCGACCTGGCAAAATTTGCTAACGCAAACCAGCATACTGCCGTCTGCCTTTTTGCGGCGGTTCGAACCCTTTACTCCGGGTTCTCGTCCCGTGCGCTACAAAAATAAAACCGCCTGACGGCGGTTTGTATTTCTGGTGGACGCGCAGGGACTCGAACCCTGGACCCACTGATTAAGAGTCAGTTGCTCTACCAACTGAGCTACGCATCCAGAACTGTTAAACTGTGGCAATTATATATCTTTTTGCCGCATTTGCAAGCGTTTATTACTAGCGCAAATGTGATGACGGGTTGTATGCCTTGGTCCCCTTGCGGATTTCAAAATGTAATTGTGGCTTGTCAACCTTGCCCGTCATACCAACCGTTCCGATTTTTTGTCCGACCGACACACGTGCGCCACGACGAACCGACATAGAATCCATGTGCGCATACACGGTCATCCAACCGCCAGAATGTTGAATAATAACCAGGTTGCCCATACCTTTGACCTCGTTCCCGGCGTATGCAACAACGCCGTTTTCCGCCGCCTTGACCGGTGTGCCACGCGACGCACTGATGTTTATGCCGTCGTTAAACAGGCCACCTGCTTTTGCGCCATAGTGCGACAAAATTTTGCCACGGACCGGCCACGAGAATTTTGATGACGATCGCGCCGCGATTGTCGGCAATTTTTTACTGGGGTCTGATGATATTTTTTGTTTCGGCGCGGACGGGACCTTGGTCTGCGGCTGTTTGATGGCAGTTGTGCTTTTTTTAGCCGTGACCGCACTGGGCTTTTGCGATGATGTTGTCGTCACCGGCGCAACCGTATGGACGTTTGCCCCCGAGGCCACTGTTGCCGGGCGCGCGGTTTGTCCACCACCCAATGGCGCAGATGACAGATTTGGAACCTTTAACCGTTGTCCAACCGACAGCGTAAATGGCGCAGCGATATTATTCATAACGGCCAAATCGTTCACAGGCACCGAATAACGGCGCGACAACGAAAACAACGTATCCCCTGGCGCAACCGAAATTTCGTCCAGTTGAACCCGTGTGGTTGTTGCAACAGGTGTTGATTTTTTTACCGGCGTCGCACTGGTTGTCGCGGATTGTTGCGCCACAGGCATCGCCGCCGCGCGTGGCGATTCCGCCGATTGTGATATTTTTAATTTTTGCCCTATGCGCAGTGGTGCCGCCATATCCAGATTATTTCTGTGTGCCAATTCTTGGGGGGTGGACGCATACTGTTGCGCCAAAGAATACAATGTATCACCACGCACAACGGTTATTTCAGTATCGCTGACTGGGACACTTGGTTGCGTTCGTGCGTATTCGGGAACAACCAAAAAATCGCCTGTTGACACATCTGTATCATCGCGTTGCGCAACGCTTTGCCCGGTTGTCACATCAGACGCCTGGGCAACCGGTGCGCCATACAGCACAGAATCCGGCGCGTCATTATTTTGTGGTGGCACAATATAGTCATCAACAGACGCATACATCACGTAATCATCGGTGCCAACCGAACCATACAACTGGGGCGACGCATACACGCCATAGTCCGATGCCGCCGAGTTATAAATTTCTGGTTGTGTATTTGGATCAGCCAACAACGCAGGATATCGCGTGGAAATAAATTCGCCCACGGTATCGGGCAACGACGTAATCTTGGGCTGTAAATCACAGCCTGTGCCAAACGCTAAAAACACACATAAAAATAATACTGACGTCTTTCTCACGCGTATAATTATATCACAAAATCAACACAAAATACAAAGCAATCTGAAACAAACAATCAGTTTTTCACATCATCTTTGCGCATAAATAAAATACTGGCCTCAAACAACGCCCACATTGGTATTGCCAATGCAATCTGGGACACAATATCAGGTGGCGTCAGAATTGCCGCAACAACAACAATCAAAACTATTGCATAGCGACGCATTTTAACAACGCGCGACCGTGGCAAAACCCCTATTCTGTTCAGCATAACCAAAACCAGCGGTAATTGAAACGCGGTTCCAAACACCTTTAACATACCGATTGTAAAATCCAGATAGTTTCGCGCCGCCGGCATCACTACCGCTGGCACTGGCGCAGACGCATTTAATTCCATAAAGAATCCAAACACAAACGGGAACATTACATAAAATGCAAACGCCGCACCACAAACAAACAAAATCGGCGACATTATCAATATCGGCCATATAAACGCACGTTCGCGCGTGCGCAGTCCCGGCGCAACAAACGCCCATATTTGATACAACGCAAATGGTATCACACACACCAATCCCACCAGCAACGCCAACGAAAACCGTATCATCAATCCATCAGACACGCCATTATATAACAGCACCCCATCAGGCCATACATGCAACAGCGGTGCCGTCAACACCATCTGGAACCACGGCGCGACATACCAGCCTGCAATCGTCGCCAATCCAAAAACAGCGAACGTCCACAGCACCCTGCGACGTAATTCGGCGAAATGCTGCATCAATGTCATTTTTTGCATTTCTGCCCCCCTGTTTTTTTACCGGCCGGCCGGCGTTTTTTTATTGGCGTAGAAAATTCTGCCAACATATCATCGGTTGTTGTTTTGATTAAATCATCAATCGGTTTTTCCAGTTCAATACTTTCTTTGATTTGTTCAGACGCATCTGTTATTCGCCAAATAATCGCACGAACAAATTTTACCGCACGCGCCAACCAGCGTGCCACATCAGGCCACATACGCGCAGGCAACACCACAATCGCAACCAGTATAATTACTAAAAATTCTGCGCCACTGATTCCAAACACGCGTTTGCCCTTTTAATCATAGAAATCATCACCGCCACTGGTGCTGACCGTTTTGTGGCGCGCAATTTGAAAATAATTTTTCCCGAAATCTGTTTTTGTTTTCAGCCCAGAAAACGCAACATCTGTTTTTGCACCAGTTGCGTCAACAACACTCCACGAATTTAACTTTACCGGTTTCTTGTCAAAAACAACCGTCATATTCCCCAGGCCTTCTTGGCCACGTAATTCCATTTTCAACGAAAACGTTTTATCCGTACTGGCCGTATCAACCACATTTATATCAGCATTTTTTAAATCAATATTTTTTCTGATTAAAATGCCGGCCGGGGTGCTGGTCAACGGCACGGTTGTAATTTGATCCAGCGACCGGTCAAAAAAATATAAATCGCGCCCATCTGCAATCAACTGGACCGGCATATTTTTATAATCCAAACGAACACGCCCCGGGCGCAACATTGAAAACGTACCACGTTCTGTTTTGCCAGACGCCGTCTGGGTAAAATTCCCCGTCAGTCCTGTAATAGAATTCAAATATTTTTCCGCGTTATTTACCAACGCTTTATCAACCGCTGCATGCGCCGAAAACGTGCATATACACAAAAATGCGATGAATATTTTTTTCATAAATCCTCTCCCTTGAACAGTTCAATTATACGATTGCGAACATTTTCCAAACTGTCGTTCACAACTGCGCCTGCGGCATACGTATGTCCGCCACCCCCCAGTGCCGACGCAATATGGTCAACTGCGCGCATACGTCCACGCAAAGAAACGCCGATTTGGTTTTCTTTTTGTTGCTTTAATAACGCGACGTATTCCACACCTTTTATCTGGGCCAACAAACTCAGTATCAATTCGCCACGCCCATCAAGATGTTTGTAATCTTTCTTTTCAACTGTGGCCAACGCCAGATGGCCACGGAACAAAAATTCCGCCCCGGCGACAACTGCGGCCTCGGTCTGGATTGCGCGACGTGGTTTATTGTTCATACCGTCAACCAGTTCTGCGATATTTACACCACTGTCCACCAAATCCGCCATAATATTTAATGCCACACCATTTCCAGGTCGCACATACTTGAAAAATCCAGTATCCGTCAATATAGACAATGCCAACAAACTGGCCACGTCTAAATCAGAACGCCACGCCAAATCACGCATAATTTTATATATAATCGCACCGGTCGCCACGGCCTTGTCATCATCAATACATAATTGCGCAACATGCGAATCATTTATATGGTGGTCAATTTCAACTGTGTATTTGGCATTTTCCAAGATTGGCATTGCCCCACCAATATTTCGTGCCGTCCCGTAATCCAGCACAATCGCCACATCAAATGGGCGCGCCATATCAATACGCGAATAAAATTGAATACGATTTCGGTCTGGGATATTATCCAGCGCATCTGGGATATTTCCGTCATACACACACAATGGTCGCCGCCCGTAATTCAGTTCTATTAAACGCGCCAATGCCAACACACTGCACAACGCATCACCATCTGGATTTTTATGTGCAAAAATTGCCACGCTGTGCGCGGCACGTAATTTTTCATCAAATGTTTTCAGAACTGAATCCATATTTATACCCTATCCAACAACAATGTCTTCTATAAAGAATTGTGCGCTGACCCGGCCGTTATATTCATTTTCTTTTAACCGCCCCAGCATTGTTATTGTAGTGTTTGTATTCGTATCGTCCAGTAAAAAGTCACCAACCGGCGTTCCAACCAAATTAAATCCGACAAACGCCAGTTGTCCCCCACTGGTCGTGACAACACCGCGCAGATGCGCGCCACCACCCATCACACTGGCATACCGCAACGCCGCGCCATGCAGTATCAACGTTGGTTCTGGATTTCCCTGGCCAAATGGTTCCAACGCGTCCAGTTTTTTTATCAGCCCCATTGTGGCCGCCCCAGCGTCCAATTCTGCATCGGCAACAACCTCGGGCGTGGGCATAACGCCATTTAACTGGGTTCGCACGGCATCTTCTAAAAATGCACGAAACGCGTCTTCGTTTTCTGCGCCCAGAGAAAAACCGGCCGCTGCCGCGTGACCGCCCCCTTCGGACACAACGCCGGCCGCCAACGCGTCATGAATAATTTTGCCTAAATCTATACCCGGGATTGACCGACCAGACCCGTTTATCACACCATCGCTACGCGTTGCAACACACGACGGCAGATTATATTTATCTTTTAACCGGCCTGCGATAATTCCCATAACACCACCGTGCCAATCATCACCGCAAACAAACAAACTGCACCGGCCATCACGACAATAATTTTCCGCAATTTCAGTTGCGCGCAACATTATGGCATTTTGGATATCAATGCGTTCACTGTTCATGTGATGTAATCTGTTGGCCAAATCGCCCGCTATCAACGGGTTGTCTGTCAGCAATAATTCCAACGCAGGCGCGGCCGAATCTAAGCGTCCGGCGGCATTCAAACGTGGCCCCAGCGCAAATCCAACGGCATATACCGACGGCCGCTTTATTCCTGCGACCTGCATCAAGACGCGCAGCCCCAGATTTTGACGCAATCCCAAAACCTTTAACCCGGTTGTCACAAATGCACGGTTCAGCCCCACCAACGGCATCGTGTCACAAATTGTTCCCAACGCGACCAAGTCCAGACAGTTCATTAAATCCAACGATTTCAGACGTGCGCGCATTTCATCAGACAGTGTTCGTGATTTTAATTCACGCCGCAACGCAACCATTGTCATAAACGCAACCCCAACCCCGGCCAGATACGTCAACCCAGATGTATCATCTGTGCGTTTTGGATTTACAACCGCGTCTGCCTCAGGCAACGCAACATCTGGGGAATGATGGTCTGTGACAACAACACGCAAACCGTGCGACCGCGCATACGCAACATCTGAAATTCCGGATATTCCGCAATCAACTGTTATCATCAGTTTTGCGCCACTTGCCACGATTTCATCAATGGCATTTTTATTCAGTCCATATCCTTCGCCTTCGCGCGTGGGCAAATGCCATATACAGGGCACCCCCAACGCACGCAAACATTTCACACAAATCGCAGTTGACGTAATTCCGTCCACGTCATAGTCACCATAGACCGCGATTTTATCCCCACGCAAAATCGCATCTGCGATAACGCGCGCCGCCACGTCCATATCCTGTAATACAGATGGATTTGGCATATATTCTTTGATACTGGGGTTTAAAAATTTTTGCTGCGCGTTTGAATCCGCCAGTCCGCGACTGATTAAGATTTTTTTAACTAAATCATCTGCACCGACCGCGCCATCAGATGATGTCGCGACCATCCATGCCTGGCCCAGCATGGATTTATCAACTACCTTTCTCACGCTATACTCTTTTTTTTATTATCAAGAGTATTATAATAGAAAATTATTCAAATAGCAACGGCAGTATGCTGTCCAAGATTTTACCCGTCGTCGGCACAGCGTTCCACGCCGCGGTACGCAACCCCCAATTTTCCTTGATTCCCTGGGGTTCGTCCAAAATTACCAGTATTGTATATTGTGGTGCTGCCACTGGAAAGATTCCTGCAAACGCGGTCAGATTACGCCGTCTGTCCACACGTCCGTGTGCATCATATTTAACCGCCGTTGCCGTTTTTCCACCGATTTGAATTCCGGCCACACGCGCCTGTTTACCACTGGTTTCTTCGGCAATGCGCAACATTATCGGACGCAACCGCGCAGATATTTCCGACGACAGCACGCGTGTGCCACGCACCGCGCCAACATCGCGCTTTTGCAATGTTGGGTAAATATATATTCCGCCATTGGTCATCGCGTTGACCGCCAACAACAGGTGCATTGGTGATACTGATATACCGTGTCCATAAGACATTGTTGCGCGTTCAACCGGCCCCCATTTTGCCGGCATAATTGGGTGTTCTGTCTTGCCGAATTCCAATTCCAGTGGCGCATCAAAATGCAGACGATGAAAGAATTCACGTTGCGCCCCGTCTGGCAAATCCAGCGCGATTTGCGCACTGCCCACATTGCACGAATGCAACATAATTTCTTCTATGGTTAAATACGGGCGTGGTGGTTTGAAACTGGACACGTCTGAAATACGCGCCGCCGTGCGTCCAAACTTGTCCTGAATTTTAAAGGGTTCTTTGACATAGTATTCTTTGTGAATACCGTTTTCCATCGCCATCGCCGTATTGAATATTTTAAATATAGACCCCATTTCATACACGCCACGCAACGGCTTGAACAGGCGGTTTGACGCAGAATCCATACTGCGGTTTTCTGGGTCAAAGTCCGGCAACGATACCATTGCCAACATTTCACCTGTTCGCGAATTCATCAACATTCCCATTGCGGCCTTGGCCTGGTATTTTTGCATTGCGATGGATAACTGTTCATAAAATACCGATTGAATTCGCGCGTCCAGTGACAAACGCAGTGGCGTGACATTTTCGCACAGATAATCATCGTATATTCGTTCTGCCCCTTCCAGTCCGTGGCCGTCGTTGCCAACAAAGCCAACGGCGTGTGAAAACAGTCTGCGCTTTGGATAGCGGCGTGTTTGAACAGGTTCCACGTCCAGCCCGGCCAACCGCGCCTGGGTTATCATATCGCGCTGATTATCACTGGCGTACTTTTTAATATAAATAAACTTGCGCGAAGAATACACCAACTTTAACGCATCAGACACACTGTATTCATACGGGAATGCCTGGTGTATTAAATTTGCCACTTTTTCTTTGTCTTGGTCACGAACCTGGGACGGGCGCAACGTAATATGCCCAGACATAATATTTTTTGCCAATATATCGCCATTACGGTCAACAATATCTGCGCGCGCAACATTCCAATTTCCATCTGCGCCAGCCAGACGCGCACGGTCTGTTCCCTGGATTCCCAGTTGCAGCGTTCTGAACGCAAAAATAACAAAGACAAACACAAACAGACCATAAATCCAGCGCAACCGACGATGTCCAAATCTGTCGCCAGAATTTTCTATGAAACCGCGCTTTAAAATATCATGGCCAACTTCAAACATTTATAAACTTTCCCCTGTTGTCCGCATCGGCAACTCGTCAATAGTTGTGCTTTTATGAAAACTTATAACCTCTGCCTTGGGGTTGATACTGACAACCAAATTACGCAAGATTTCAGGTCTGACATACGACGCAAAATTTGCCTGGCGCGCAGCAATCGTTTGTTGTGTCTGGACAATCTCGGCGCGAACACGGTCACGCGCCCTGTTCTGGGTCCGATAGCAAACCTGTAATGCCGTGGTCAGCACAAATATTGCACCCAGTGACCATACGCCGATTTGAAACATTCTCTCGTCTTCGTTCATAAATAATGCCCACCTGTTTTATTAAATACAGTGTATCACAAATTTTGCAAAAAACTAATCATAGAATTTACACCGTTCAGTCGCCCTGCCCCCAACGGCAAATCCAAACTGGCAAATTCTGTGGCTAAATCCATTTGTTTTATTTCATCGGCACTTTTGCCATCAACCATCGCAGTCATTATTGTAATAATTCCACGAACAATCCCAGAATCTGCGCGCCCATAAAACCGATTCCCCACGCGACATATTTCGGCACGCGACGCGCACCCGACGATGTCACCACAAATCGCATTATCTGGCACCGCCGGCGCGTGTGCGCCAATATCCATAACCATTTCCAGTTTATCTGCTGGCGCGGTCACCATATTCAACACAGATTTTATTTCGTCATAGGTCATCACACATCACCACCCGTGTTCTGTCAAATCCAGTTCCAGACGCGCCGCGTCCGACATACGCGACAAATCCCACGCTGGTTCCCAAACTAAATTCACACGCACCGGCTTGTCCACTACGGCCTGGACCACAGATTGCACCTGGGCCAGCAATTCTTCCATCATAGGACACGTCGGACTGGTGAACGTCATATCTATATCAACCATATCAGGCGTTATATCAATTTTGTATATCAACCCCATATCCCAAATATTTACCGGGATTTCTGGGTCAAACACAGTCTTTAACGCTGCGATAATATCATCACGTGAAAACGCCATCTTATTTCACCACACTGTTTATTATATCAACCGCTGCGCGTGCATCATCTGTTGTATTATATCCACCAACAGATATACGCGCACTGCCAGGCACGCCCAGGGCCTGATGTATCCACGACGCACACATATTTCCAACGCGCAGACACAGTCCCCGACTGCCCACCAACGCGCCAAAATCCAACACGTGCATATCATCAATCACAAACGTCAGGATTGCCGCATCAGGCGCAGTTAAAATTTTTATCCGCGGATTGGCAGACAACGCATCATACATATATTTTATCAACTCTTGCTTTGGGCGCGACGCCACCAGACAATCAATCGCAACCCCCAGACCTGCAATCTGGGTCAGTGGCAGGGTTCCAGCCTCCCAACAATCGGGGCTGGGCTGTAATGAAAACGTGCCGTCTGGGAAAACCCGATTCACCATACCACCGCCAAATTTATCTGGCGAAAATTGTGTCGGATTTTTGATATACATTATTCCTAAACCTGTGTCTGCGCCGATTTTATGCGCCGACCAACAGACAAAATCTGCGTCCCATTTTTGAACGTCTATTGCGTCATGAACAACATATTGCGCGGCATCTATTACGACAATAACTTTTGGATTTTTTTTGCGCGCCATGCGCACAATCGTCGCAACATCTTGGGCGCGCCCCAGCACATTTGACATAGCCGTCACAACCAACACATCAACATCTGGGATTTGCGCAACATCAATATCAAAATCAGAATTCAATGGGCATTCTGTAATTTGCGCCCCCACTGCCACCCAGGGTAAACGCGCACTGTGATGGTCCAACGCCGACACCCCAACGCGCGTGTCGCGCGTTGCGCCAACGATTCGCACAACCCGATTCAGGCCGTCTGTTGCGCCCGATGTAAAAACAATCTGATGTGGCGTCGCCCCCATAAAATCCGCGACACGCCGGCGCACATTGTCAACCATTTTATCCGTCGCGATTGCACGCGCGCAAATCCCACGACCTGCGTTTGCATACGCGTCACGCAAAAACGCTGTTTGCGCGTCAATAACCGCCACCGGTTTCAGCGCGGACGCCGCCGCATCTAAGTATATGATTTTATTCATTTTATATGTTTTCTCTTGCATTTTTCACTGATTATAATACACTTGCCCAAAATATCAATAGCAGAAGGAGAAAAAGATGGCACTGGAACACGCAAACGATACTAATTTTGATACAATGGTCAATGGCAATATCACATTGGTTGATTTCTGGGCATCTTGGTGTGGCCCATGCCGTATGTTTGGCCCAATTTTTGAGGCTACATCGGACGAAATCCCAGATGTTAAATTCGTAAAATTTGAAATTGACGAGGCCAACCGTCGCACACCTGCAAAATACGGGATTCGCAGTATCCCCAGCGTCTTGGCGTTCAAAAACGGTGAATTGGTTGAGGCCAGAACGGGTTTAATGGACGAAGATACCCTGGTTCAATGGATAAAAGAATTAAAAGGCTAACACAATGGCAGCAAAAAAAACCTATAAAACAGTTGAATTACCACCGAAATACACACCAAAAAAATCGGAACCGTATATGTGCCTTGAACAGTTGGCGTATTTTTATCGCCTGCTGATGGCCCAGAAAGAGGAAATCGTTCACGAAAGCGATTCGGTTCTGAGTGCGGTTCGTCTGGCCGAAAAGACCGAGGCTGCCGGTGTCGGCGACGATTCGGACAACGCAACATACGAACAGGATATTACAATGAATCTGCGTATGTCAGAACGTGACAACAATTTATTAAAAAAGATAAATGCCGCCTTGGAACGCATTGAAAACGGCACATACGGATACAGCGTTGTATCTGGCGATGAAATCGGATTAAACCGTATGATGGCGCGCCCATTGGCGACAATGACCATAGAAGAACAAGAAGAATACGAACAACGCAATCCATAAAATGCGTAAAATGCGTAAAAATAAAAACCGTGCGTTTCGCACGGTTTAATTTTATTTTTTAGCTGCCGCTTTTTTTACGGGCTTTTTCGCAACGGATTTCTTGGTTGCGACCTTGGCCGATTTTTTTGTGGCGACCGCCGGCTTGGCATCTTTTTTATTATCAGAATTTGATTTCATCTCTTTCTTAAAGACGTTTATTCCGTCCGCCAGATTTTTCATCATTCCCGGAATTTTTGCACTGCCGAACAAAATGACGACCAATACAACAATGACTAAAATTTCTGCCCAACCAAGTCTGCCTAGCATCTTTATCCCCTTTTATTTTGCGACATAGCAATCCAGACCGTCGGATTTTGCATTACGACAAAATCCATTTGCAGCGGCCGCACTTGCGAACGCGATACGCAGTCTGTAAATTGTTCCACCTTTCACCTGGGCGGCCAGAATAACGAACTGTTTTCCTGCAAACAGATTCTGGTGGCCACGTTGAATCTGGCGTTGTGCATTTTCCGCCAATGCGCGTGTGCTGTATGAACCAAATTGGACATACCAACCACCGTGCGCAGGTGCAATCTGTTGTTTTACTGTTTTTTTCGGCGCAGCCTTTTGCACAGGCTTTTTTGCAGCCGGCTTTTTAGCCACTGGTTGTTTTGCCACAGGTTTATCTGGGTTAAACGTGACCGCCTTTCTGTCTTCTACAACGCGAACAGGCACGCCTGCGGTTTCCTGGACAGGTGCCGCAACAGGTTTCGGTTGTGGCGCGGGCGTTGGCGCAGGTGCAACCTGGACCGGCTGGGCCGGTGCTGCATCAGACGGCGCGACATCTGGGGCCGGCTGTGGGACATCAATCGTATCTGCCCCATCAACAACAACCTCGGGTGCGTCCAGGTCAACATCTATTGACGAAGACGAATTTCCCCCAACCGTGCGAACAATAATATATGTGGCCAAGATGATAACGACAACACCGATTCCCAACAGCAACCACGGTTTCTTAGAACGCGGCGCGGCAAACGGTGCCGCTTCTGGCAATGTATCAACAGTGCCTGTATCATCATCTAAATCCAATAAATCCAAATTGTTATTATCTTCGTTCATCTGGATATTCCTCCCCATGGCTGAAAATTTCTCTTTGTGAATATTATATCATAAAAAAAGCCAATTCACAAAGAATATATACCAATTTTATTTAGGCATTTGACCAAAGTGTGGCGGAACAATCAGTTTATGATTTTCTTCTATAATAGGCTCACTTTCGCATTTGCGGACGCACCCGGACAGCACAACCGGCACCAGCGCAACAACCAACAACAAAATAAATTTTTTCATCTTTCCATCCTTTTTATAAAACAAACAGGGGGGAAATCTGCCACTGTGGCTGTCGCCAGAACC